>NZ_BAAARJ010000012.1:0-260293 GCF_039532135.1 Streptomyces axinellae | reverse complement strand
TCTCCCACGGCACCCCACGGGCCCGGTGACACCACCCCCCAGGTCATCGACTTCGACAGGGGGCAAAAGTCATGCCGGGCCCGGAGGCCAGCGGCCCCATTGCGGAACCGCGAAAAACATAACGGGGTCGCCCAGCTCCGGCCGTCAGGTTTGCACAGGTGATCGACCGCCGGGTACGAGCCCTCCTCTTCGACGGGGAACCCGGCTCAGCGGCCGACGTCGGCCGAGGGCTGTGCCCGTGGCTGGGGCCGGCCGACGTCGGCCTGAGAACGCACCGAGGCCGAGGGTTCGGTCGGTGTGTTCGCGGGCGTGCGTGAGCGCACTCCGGTCGTGGTCGTGCCCGCCTTCGACGCCGTGGACCAGGGGGGTCATGAGGCGGCCTGCCAGAGAGCTCCTCGGTGGTCGCCGTGAGGAACATCCCCGTCGTAGCAGGGCCACGAAGGTGAGGTCGGCTCCGGACGCGACAGCTACGGGCGTGCCGTGGCTGTCGCAGGCGTGAGCGAAGACCGACTCTGCCCGCAGGAAGATGCAGCCACCGTGCGCCGTCCCAGGGTTGTTGATCACGCTCGCCGTCATGGTCATGTGCAGCCGTGCGCCGGCCTTACCCACGTCCGGCATGTCGATTCCCAGCGGTCGCGAAGCACCGTCCTCGTCGCGCATACCGCCCCCTGCGGCTATGCCGAGCCGCCCTCCCTTCGTGCTGACCGAGCATTCGGTCAGCACGTGGAAGGCAAAGCGACCAATGGCCGAGGCCCCATGTCAGCGCATCCGCGGACAGGGTCCGAGGGGCCAGGTGAGGCGGCAGCGAGGGCGCGCCGAGGGCCTGCCTAATGCTCCGGACGTGAGTGTGGAACGGATCGGCCCTCTCTCATGCGCAGGATCAAGGTGAGCGCGTCCTCCGAGCGGGTTCCGGGAGTCAGGACTTCCTGCAGGAGGAGGCCGCGAATCGCGGCAACGGTGACGGTGGCCACATCCCACGCTTCCTTCGTGTCGAGCCCTTCGCGTTCCGCGAGTGAGGACAGCGTCACGGTCAGGTCACCGATCGACTCCACGAAGTCACGGAAGTCCTCGGGGCCGTACGCGGCCAGTCCGACGACGTAGAAGAAGCCGCGGGCACGCGACAGTTGCTCTGGCCGGGTGTAAGTACGCCAGATCGCCACAACGAAATCGTCGAAGGTGCCCTGCTGGGCGGCCTCCAAAAGTGCCTCGTTGTCACGGGATCGCTGCGCCTTGAGCATGGCGGCCAAGACGCCCGAGAGTGACCCGAAGTGGTATCGCAACAGGGCGTGGCTGGTCTCGATCCGGGCGGCGATCTCACGGAGCGACATCTCCGGCGGGGGAAGGGCCTCGCCGAAGGCGCCGAGGAGCCGTGCCAGGAGTCGCTCGCGCGCGCTGCCCTTGCGTTCCGAGGTTGACAGGATCACTCCCACAGTTTATCCATTGGAAAAGGAGGATGGGCGGTTCCGTGTTGCTTCGCACATGGTCGCAGTCAGCTCGCAACGACGGAGGATCGACTATGGGAGCAGCTCATGTGGTCGGCGCGGCGGTCATCGACGGATCGGGACGCGATCCCAGCAACCTCGACGTCACTATCGAGAACGGCCGCATCACCCAACTCGGCGCCTCCAGCGCGCACGGCGAGCGTCTCGATGCCGAGGGATTGACGATGACGCCCGGCCTGATCGACGCTCACGTCCACCTGGGCCTGTCGAGCCCGATCCAGCCGCACTTCTCGTTTCAGATAAGTGCCGCCGAGATCGCGGCGGACATCTTCGCCACGGCCGGCGCGGCGCTCGACGCCGGCTTCACCACCGTTCGCGACACCGGCGGGATCGACGGCGGTGTCGTCACCGCGATCGCGAAGGGCAAGGTCAAAGGGCCGCGCGTCCTGTCGTGCGGCCCTGTTCAGTGCCAGATCGGCGGGCACGGCTACTACGGAGCCGCATGGGAGCCCACCGAGCTGTGGAGCAGCCACCACATCGCGGGCCTGTGCGCCCTCTCCATGATGGCGGGCAACGCGGACGAGCTGCGACACAACGTCCGCGAAGCCTTCCGCCGCGGAGCTTCCTTCCTGAAGCTCTGCGTGACCGGCGGAGTGGTGGGCGCGCATGACCGGCTGACCGACACCCAGTTCACCGTCGAAGAGATCGCTGTCGCGGTTCAAGAAGCCGCGGCACGGAACACCTATGTGACAGTTCACGCCCACAACAACGAGGGCATACGAAATGCGGTCGAGGCCGGGGTGCGCTGTGTCGAGCACGGCACCGGCCTCGACGAATCCACAGCGGCCCTGATGGCCGCTCACGAGGTCGCCCTCGTGCCCACGTTCGCTGTCGTCGAGCAACTGCTGCACGACACCGCCGGAGCCGGTCTCGCCGAATCGACCCGCGACCGGGCCAAGGGCGCACGCGAGCAGATGACGAAGGCGCTCGCTGTCGCCAAGCGCGCGGGAATACGGATCGGGCTGGGTTCCGATCTCATCGGTCCGGCCCAAGGCCGTCGCGGCAAAGAACTCAGTCTGCGCGCGGCCCTTGAGACGCCGATGGAAGCGCTCGTGGCGGCGACCCGGACCAACGCCGAGATCCTCGGCCTGTCCGGCCAGGTGGGGGTCATCACTCCCGGCGCGCAGGCAGACCTCGTTCTTTGGAACGGCAACCCGCTCGAAGACCCGGAACTCTTCTCCGACCCCACCAACGCCGTCCTGGTGATCCAGGCCGGCCACATCGTAAAGGACCTCAGATGAGCACCATGTGGCAGGGCTGCCTCGCCCACACCGACTACTTCGAGATGCGCTCCAGCGGTGGTCACGACTACGGCGTCTGGGTCACCACGCCACCGCGCTACGACCCTGACGCGGCGCAAGCGCCTGTCGTGTACGTGCTCGACGGCAACTGGGCCGTGGGCATGACCGCCCCGCTCATCGTCACGCAACTGGACCCCATGCAGTCGATTCAGCCCTACGTCCAAGTCAGCGTGGGTTACGCAGGCGAGGAAGCAGAGCACTGGGAGCGGCTGCGCAACCGCGACCTCGTGCCCCCTGGCGAACCCATCGCGAAGGAGTACATCGATGCGGTGGAGATGGGGGTCGAAGCGGGCACGATGACTCGCGAGCAAGCCGACGCCTACCTCGCTGAATTGAGCGACAGCCGCGGGGACATGTTCCTGAACTTCCTTACCGACGACCTCCACCCGCGGATCGAACGCGACTACGGCACAGCCCCGAGCGGTCACGGCCTCTTCGGCTACTCCTACGGCGGACTCTTCAGCCTCTACACCTGGCTCACCAATGGCACCTTCTTCGAGAGCATCGGCGCGGGCAGCCCCGGCATCGTCAACGCAGACAGTCAGGTCTTCGCTCGTCTTCAAGCAATGGGTGACGCCCTGCCTGCTACCAGGCTCCACGTGACCTTCAACGACCGCGAGCTCCTCGGAGACGTGGCGGTCTACCAGAACCTCGCGAAGAACGCGGCCACGTTCCTCCACCGCCTCACCTCACGCAGCACATCCGTCACCAGCGCACTCATGCACGAAACGCACGTGACCGGGCTGCAGGCATCGTTCCTCAGCTACCTCAGGACCTGCCGTGCCCAGTGAGTCTGGACGCCGCGGCTCTGCCTGACCGCCGCGCTGCCCGGCGGCGTGGTGCCACCTGCGTTGCCTTCATATGCGCGTCAACTTCTCCGGAGGTGTGTGCGGGTGGCCGAGCGGGACTTCGTCGGCACTCGGATTCCTGCCCCCAGCCCGTACATGGCGGCCTGCGCCGCCTCAAGCATGCGGTCGAGGGCTACGCCGAGCCCCTGGACCACGAGATCGGCACCAGGGCATCCGGGCGCTTCTCGTCGAACCCGCCTACAGCAGGGCCGGATTCGAGGCCGACAGCGCGAAGCCCGACACGCCCCTTCATGTCTACGCCGAGCAGCGGACCACCGTTGACCGCGTGATGGCGGAGGGGGTCAGGGGCGGCGGCGAGCCCGCCCTCGTCGCCAAGGTGATCGCCGCGGCAGCGACCGACGCGAAGCCGACGCTGCGCTACGCCGCGAGCGCCATGGCCCGACGTGCGGGCATGCTGCACCGCTTCGCTCCCGCGCAGGTCTTCGACAAGCAGATCCGCGAGCTCGACGAGCTGGCCGGCTGACGGCCGAGCACATCCGCAAGAACAAGCGCGTGCCACCCGATGTGACCCGACCGCCTCTGCCGCGCAGTCCGGCGCGCCACGGACCACCCCTCGATGTGGCCGGTGACGGACTGGTTGCCTGCACCCCGCCGCCGGTGCCAACGGCAGCCATGAGCACGGTGATCGGCGTCGCGTGACCCCGCGACCGTCACCGCGGGCGACTCAGCGCGAGTCGGCCTTCGCGCAGCCGGCCCAGAACGAGGTGAGTACCCGCGCGCCGCGGGCGGGGTCCTGGACCATCCACCAGTGCCCGAGGTCGCGCAGGACGGCTGTCTCGGCCCCGGCTTTGGCCGCCGACTCGTATCGCATGGCCTCCGAGCCCCCGAACGGGTCCTCCGTGGGGATGATCGCGAGGCCCGGTCGCCTCGCCGCCTCGGCGAGATCCCGCCCGAGTTCGGCCATCACCGGCTGGGCGGCGGAGCGGTAGAACGCGAGGATCGCCCGCCCCATCTCCGGCCCCTGGGCGGGGGCCATTCGGAGGGCTACGGGCCTGGGGATGCCCCTCGCCATCATGCGGTCGGCGCGCTCCTCCAGGCTGCCACCCATCAGCCTGGCAACGGATGCCTCGCCCACGCCGGGCGTCTGCCACTGCTGGGCGAGGTCGTGCCACACGTAGTCGGGGTGGAAGACACCCAGCGAGTCGCTGACCCAACTCCGCAGCAGGTCCGGCCTCTTCATGGCGACCGACACCACCGTGCTCCCGCCGAGGTCGTGCCCGACAAGGTGTACCGGCTCGCCGATCGCCTCCAGCCGATCGACCAGCCAGTCCCGGTACTCGATGACAGCACACCCGAAATCCTCAGGGACGGGCGCCCCGAATCCCGGGAGAGACAGCCGGACGGCATCGATTCCGCGCAGCTCGTCGCAGAGCGGATCCCATACCGCGGCGTTCTCCGGATTTCCGTTGACGAATACGACCCTCATCAGTAATCACCTCTCCGACGCCCCGATGACTGCATGCCCACGATCATATACTTGTTGTTCGACACGCAAGTGGCAGATCGCTAGACTGCGGCTCATGCCAGTCGAGAAGTCCCTCGCCGCGTCGTCACGCGGCGAACGCCGTACGCAGCTCCAACGGCGCACCGCGACGAGGGCCGCCCTGCTGAAGGCCGCGGCGGAAGTCGTGGTGGAGAGGGGCGTGCGGTCGGCCACCCTGGCGGCCGTCGGCGAGCGCGCGGGGTACAGCCGAGGGATTGTCACCCACCATTTCGGTTCGAAGCAGGCGCTGTTCCAGGCGCTCGCCGAGTCCAGCCAGAGCGGATTCGTCCCCGGCATCGGCGATATGCCGCCCGGCCTCGACCACCTGATCGCGCTGATCGACGGCTACATCAGAAGACTGCGCGACGGCGCCGTGGCCGGCCGGGCGTTCCTGCTGCTGTGGGTCGAGGCCGCCACCTCTCCCGAGCTGTCCGCCGTCTTCCAAGAACGCGACGACCGCTTCCGCGCGGATCTGCGTACCGACATCACGGCCGGGATCGCCGAGGGCGAGATCCGCGTGGAGGCCGACCCCGACGCCACCGCGATCGCGATCCTGGGGCAGCTGCGCGGAATCGGCATGCAGCAGCTCCTCGCACCCGCGGCCCTCGACTCCCCGCGGCTCAGCCGTGTGGTGGCAGACCAGTGGCTCAGAGCGCTGCGACGACAGCCGGCACCCTCACCCGCCCCGCCCCGCAGACCCCGCCGGGGGTGACACGCGACGCTGCCGGGGGTCACCGCTGCCTTGTTCGCGGTGGTCGCGCACGCCGCGTGAACGCCATCGCCCACCGGATACCCGTCCTGCTCGCCGTCTCCACCCTCTCGGTCATGCCGACACGGCGCTGAGACCGAGGGTGAGCAGAGCTGCCGCTTTGGCCACCTCGAAGGCCACATAGACCAAGTGGGCGCGGGAACGCGGAACATCCTCTCCCGCGAGCACGCGGTCGGAGCGGCGGTTGAGGGCGGGGCGGATCGCGGCCAGCTGGACTGCCAACAAGAGCGCGGAGGCGGCGGCCGGCGCGGTGATCTGCCAGCGTGGAGCGCCGATGGCCAGTGCCACGAGCACGGTGGCGGCCAGCAGGGCCTCGATCTTGTTGAACGCCCGGAAGACGACGCGCCCGATGCCGAGCCCGAGCGGTACCGTCATTCCCGGCGCCCGGAACTTCAAAGGAGCTTCGAGGAACGAGATCGCGAGCACCATCCCCAGCCACACGAAGGCGGCCGCTGCGACCACGGCGGCTGACGGGGCGTTCATCCGGGCTTCCTCTTCCTTCTGTTGTCCGGTTCTGCGCTCGGGCACTGCGCTCGGGTCCTGCTCTCGGGCTGTGCGTCTACCGGGCGAGCCACAGGTCGGGGCCGAACACCTCGTAGTGGATGTCCCGCGCCCGCACGCCCCGGCGCAGCAGGTCGCCCCGGACCGCCCGCATGAACGGCGGCGGCCCGCACAAGTATGCGGTGGCGCCCTCGGGCAGGGCGACCGCGCCGATGTCCGCCTGGCCCGCGTGGGCCCCGGGGGCGTGGTCGCCGGGGGTCTCGTACCAGAGGTGGAGTGTGGCGTTCGGCAGGGCCTGCACCAGGTGGTGCAGCTCTTCGCGGTGGGCGTGGTCGGCCGGGCTGCGGTCGGCGTGGACGACGGTGACCGCGCGGGTGGATCCGGTGGCTGCCAGGTCGCCGAGCATGGCCAGCATCGGGGTGTTGCCGATGCCCGCGGAGGCCAGCAGCAGGGGCCGGTCTCCTGCCGCGAGAGTGAGGTCGCCGAACGGCCGGGAGACGGTGAGCGTCTCCCCCGCCCGCGCGTTCCGGTACAGCCAGGAGGACACCTCGCCCTCGGGCCCTGCCTTGCCGCGAACGCGCTTGACGGTGATCCGCCAATCGTCGCGGCCGGGGGCGGAGGAGAGACTGTACTGCCGTATCTGGTGTGCGCCGTCGGGCAGTTCGACCTGGACGCTGACGTACTGGCCCGGCCGGAAGCGGGCGGGAGTACTGCCGTCGGTGCGGCGGAGCGTGAAGGAGACCGCGTCGGGGGTCTCCTGGTGCCGACCGGCGATCGCCATGCGCTGCCATACGTCGCCTTCGGCGGCGCCGGCCCGGTGGTAGAGCCCGGCTTCGAGGGCGATCAGCGCGTTCGCCATCAGCCAGTAGACCTCGTCCCAGGCATCCGCGACCCGCGGGGTGACCGTCTCGCCGAGGACATCGGCAATCGCGGCGAACAGGTGCTCTTGGACGGTCTTGTATTGGTCGGAGGTGATACCGAGCGACGCGTGCTTGTTGGCTATGCGGGCGAGCATGGCGTCGGGGCGGGTTTCGGGATGCTCCAGCAGCATTCCCGCGAAGGCCGCGATCGAGCCCGCCAGGGCCTTCTTCTGCTCGCCGTTGGCCTGGTTGCCACGGTTGAACAGATCCCGGAGCAGTTCCGGGTGGGCATCGAAAAGCCTGCCGTAGAACCGGTCGGCGATCTCCTCGATGGCGGCGCCGACGGCGGGGAGGGTTTCACGAACGACGGGGGTGGACTGCTCGGAGAGCATCAGAGCCTCCTGAATTGACTTCTCATATGCCAATTTTGAATCGCACGGCGTACCGCCGGGAGGAGCACCATGGGTCACCCGGGGCGGCGGCCCACCAGACCCACCAGGACCGGGCCGGTGGGCGAGGCCACCAGGTCGGACACGGTGAGGGGATCGAGCGAGGAGTAGAAGGCTTCCTGCGCCTCACGCAGTGCCGCGCGCAGCCGGCAGGCGCCGCGCAGCGGACAGGGCTGACCGCCCTCGCACTCGACGACCTCCCCCTCGCCCTCCAGTTCGCGTACGAGCCAGCCGACCGATGCCTGCCGCCCCAGGCGGGTCAGACCGAGTCCGCCACCGCGCCCGCGCCGGGCCTCGATCACACCGAGGTGCTGCAGTCGGCTGATCACCTTCGTCATGTGGGAGTACGCCACATCCATGGCCTCGGCCACCTCCCGGGTGGCCAGAGGCGCGTTCTCCTCCGCGACCGCCAAGCGCATCACCGCGCGCAGGCCAAGGTCGGTGAACTTCGTCAACCGCACAGCGGAACGTTAGCAAATTCGCATACAGGATGCCTATTTACGGGAGTGGGGAAACCGTGTGGCCTCCATCACGGGCCGGCGATCGTTCGCCGGGAGCCGGGCGGGCGGGGACGCCGTTCCCCGGCCCAGCAGGCCAGGCGTCGCGCGATGCCGTGCGCGAAGTGGTCCGGACGTCCACACATTCCGGAAAGCATCCAGCGCTCCGCGCAATCGTTGCGCCCACGGCTGTTCGGCCGCCACCGGGGCGAGGCCCTGGCTCCCCCGACCAGACAGTCCACCGCGCTGCCGGGGCGCCGCGTCGCGGGCGGCAACGCGGCCCGTACACACGGACTCGGACGGTCCGGGCTCCTGTTCGGTCAAGGGTGGCCGCCTGCCCGGAAGCGCGAAAGGCTTCCGGGCGGGCGGGCGGCCGGGCGCGGAGTCCGGCGGCGGGACGGCGGCGCGGGGCGGTTCAGGCCGCCGCCGGTCCGCGCGTTTCCGCGTCGCGGTGGATCGGGGTGTCCGAGCCGGTGAGGGCCGCGCCCGTGCCGCCGCGGCGGGTGGCGACGATCTCCGCGGCGATGGACAGTGCGGTCTCCTCGGGGGTACGGGCGCCCAGGTCCAGGCCGATCGGGGACCTCAGCCGGGCCAGCTCGCCCTCGCTCAGCCCGGCTTCGCGCAGCCGCCGCTCGCGGTCCGCGTGGGTGCGGCGCGAGCCCATCGCGCCGACGAACGCGACCGGCATGCGCAGGGCCTCCGTCAGCAGGGGGATGTCGAACTTGGCGTCGTGCGTGAGCACGCACAGCACCGTGCGCGCGTCGGTCGCGGTACGCCGCAGATAGCGGTGCGGCCAGTCCACCACGACGTCCTCGGCCTCGGGGAAGCGGGCGCGCGTGGCGAAGACGGGCCGTGCGTCGCACACCGTGACGCGGTAGCCCAGGAACGAGCCAGCCCGCACGAGCGCGGCGGCGAAGTCGATCGCACCGAAGACGATCATGCGAGGCGGCGGCACGCTCGCCTCGACGAACAGGGTGAGGCCGCCGGGGCAGTGCGAGCCGTCCGCGGAAAGCTCGACGGTGCCGGTGCGGCCGGCCTCCAGCAGCGCCCGTGCCTCGGCTGCCGCCGTCCGGTCAAGGTCGGGGGTGCCGCCCAGTCCGCCCTCGTACGCCCCGTCCGGACCCACGTGCAGAGCGCCGCCCAGGAGTTCGGCCGGGCCCCGGGTGACGCGGGCGAGCGCTGTCGGCGCGCCCTGGAGGGCGGCCGACAGCGCGGCGCGGAGCACCGGCCGGAGCGGCGTTCGCGCGCTGACCGGCCAGATCAGGATGTCGATGACTCCGCCGCAGGTCAGTCCCACGGCGAAGGCGTCCTCGTCGCTGTAGCCGAAGCGTTCGAGCACGGGCTCGCCGGACTCCAGCGCCTGGCGGCACAGTTCGTAGACCGCGCCTTCCACGCAGCCGCCGGACACCGAGCCGATCACCGTGCCCTCGCTGTCCACCGCGAGGGCGGCGCCGGGACCGCGCGGTGCGCTGCCGCCGACGCCGACCACGGTGGCCACCGCGAAGTGGCGGCCCTCCGCGGCCCATTCGTCCAGCTGCCCGGCGAGGTCAAGCATCGCGGGCTCCGGCGCCGGGTGATCCGGCTCCCGCTGTGGTGCCGGCCCGCAGGACGCGGTCGGGGCGGATGGGCAGGCTGCGGTGGCGTACGCCGGTCGCGTGCCATACCGCGTTGGCGACGGCCGCGGCGGCTCCCACGATGCCGACCTCGCCGACGCCCTTGATTCCGATCGGGTCCTCCGTGTCCGTGTCCGCCAGCCAGTCCGCCTCGATCCGAGCGATGTCGGCGTGGGAGGCGACGTGATAGTTGGCCAGGTCGGCACCGTAGAGGCCGCCGGTGGCCCGGTCGCGGACCGCTTCTTCGTGCAGGGCCATGGAGATGCCCCAGACCATGCCGCCGACGAGCTGATTGCGGGCGGTGAGCGGGTTGACGATCCGGCCGGCCGAGAAGATGCCGAGCATGCGCCGTACGCGGACCTCACCGGTGGTGACGTCCACGGCGGCCTCGGCGAACTGCGCCCCGAAGGAGTGCCGTTCGCGCTGGGCAAGGGTGCCGACTGCCTCGGAGGTGTCCGAGCGTACGGTGATGCCCTCCGGCGGGATGCCGGTGCCCAGGGCGAGCCGCTCGCGCAGTTCGCCGGCGGCGAGGGTGATCGCCCACGCCCAGGAGCGGGTGCCCATCGAACCGCCGGCGACCATCGCGGGCCCGAAGTCGCTGTCGCCGATGCGTACTCGGACGCGTTCGGGGGCGACTTCCAGCGCGTCGGCGGCGACCAGGGTGAGGGCGGTCCGCGCCCCGGTGCCGATGTCGGCCGCGGCGATCCGCACCGTGAAGGTGCCGTCCTCCTCCGCCGTCATGGCCGCCGTGGACGGCGCGGAGCCCGCGGGGAAGGAGGCCGCGGCGGTGCCGGTGCCGATCAGCCAGCGCCCTTCGCGGCGCAGGCCGGGGCGCGGGTCCCGGTCGGCCCAGCCGAACCGGGCCGCGCCCTCGCGGAAGCAGGCGAGCAGGTTGCGGTCGCTGAAGGGCATGCCGGAGACGGGGCCGCGCTCGGGCTCGTTGCGTACACGCAGTTCTATGGGGTCGAGGCCGCATATTTCGGCGAGTTCGTCCAACGCCGACTCCAGTGCGAAGGATCCGGGCGCCTCCCCGGGCGCGCGCATGAACGTCGGGGTCGGGACATCGCGGCGGATGACGCGGTTGGCCGTGTGGTGGGCTTCGGCGTCGTACATCACCCGGGCCGCTCCGGCGCTCGGCTCGACGAACTCGTGCATGGTCGAGGTGATGCTCAGTGACTCGTGCTCCAGCGCGCGCAGCCGCCCCTCGGCGTCGGCGCCGAGCCGCACGCGCTGTGTGGTGGGGCTGCGGTAGCCGGTGAGCGAGAACATCTGACGGCGGGTCAGCACGACTCGGACCGGCCGCTGGAGGACGGTGGCGGCCATCGTGGCGGCCACTTGGTGGGCGCGGATCCCCTTGCTGCCGAAGCCGCCGCCGATGTGCTCGGAGCGCACCCGCACCGAGGCCGGATCGAGGGAGAAGAGCTTGGCGAGTTCGTCCGCGACCCACCTGGTGCCCTGGTTTGAGTCGACGACTTCGAGCCGGCCCTCGTCCCAGCGGGCCGTTGCCGCGTGCGGCTCCATCATGCTGTGGTGTTCCTCCGGGGTGGTGTACTCCTCGTCCACCACGGCGGCGGAGGCGGCGAGTTCGGCCTCCTTGTCGCCTTTCTCCGTCACCCCCGGCATATGGCCGTTCACCGCGTACGCGTCCGGGTTGCCGGCGGAGAAGCCGATGTCGTGCGGCTCCTCCTCGTAGTGCACCACGAGCGCCTCGGCGGCCTCGCGCGCCTGCTCAGGCGTCTCGGCGACGACCAGCGCCACCGGCCAGCCCTGGTGCGGGACGCGGTCGTGCTGGAAGACGGCGATCGTGGGGTCCGGGGGGCCCATGAAGCCGACGTAGTCGGTGTTCACGCGAGGGGCGTTCTCGTGGTGCAGCACGGTGAGGACGCCGGGCATCTCCAGGACGGGCGCCGTCTCCAGCGAGCGGATGCGGCCACGGGCGACGGTGGAGACCGCCAGCCACCCGTGGGCGAGTCCGGCGAACGGGGTGTCTCCCGCGTAGCGGGCCGCACCGGTGACCTTGTCGAAGCCCTCGATGCGGGTGTGTGCGGTGCCGACGGCCTTGGTGACCGGGGTACTCGTGGTCGTCGTCGTCATCGCGCGGCCTCCTCGGCGAGTTCGGTCAATGCGGCCACCACGAGGTTGCGCAGCAGCGTCACCTTGTACGCGTTGTGCGGCAGTGGTGCGGCGGCGGCCAGTTCGGCGTCCGCGGCGGCGGCGAAGTTCTCCGCCGTCGCCGGTGCGCCGCTCAGCGCGCGTTCGGCGGCCTCGGCCCGCCACGGCCGGGAGGCGACCGCGCCGAAGGCGAGCCGTACGTCGGCCACGACGCCGTCCCGTATCTCCAGTGCGGCGGCCAGGGAGCCGATCGCGAAGGCGTACGAGGCCCGCTCGCGCACCTTCCGGTAGCGCGAGAGCGCGGCGACCGGAGCGGGTGGCAGGGTGACGGCGGTGATCAGCGCGCCGGGCGGCAGGGCCGTCTCACGGTGCGGGGTCTCACCGACCGGCAGGTAGAAGTCGGCGAGCGGCAACTGACCCGGCCCGTCCGCGGTTTCGTAGGAGACCACCGCGTCGAAGGCCGCCAGTGCCACGCCCATGTCGGAGGGGTGGACGGCCACGCAGTGGCCGGAGGCGCCGAGGATCGCGTGGTTGTGGTGCTCCCCCTCGATGGCGGGGCATCCGCTGCCGGGGGCACGCTTGTTGCACGGTTTGGTCACGTCGGTGAAGTAGCCGCAGCGCGTGCGCTGGAGCAGGTTTCCGCCGACGGTGGCCATGTTGCGCAGCTGCCCGGAAGCGCCGGCCAGTACGGCCTGGGCCAGCGCCGGGTAGCGGCGGCGGATTCCGGGGTGGGCGGCCAGGTCGCTGTTGGTGACGGTCGCGCCGATGCGCAATCCGCCCTCCCGCGTCTCCTCGATCCGGTCGAGCGGAAGCTCCCGTACGTCCACGAGCCGGGCGGGCCGCTCCACCCCGGCCTTCATCAGATCGACGAGGTTGGTGCCGCCGCCCAGGTAGCGCGCGTCCGGGTCGGTGCCGAGCACGGCGACCGCACCCGGGACATCGGTCGCACGCTGGTAGCCGAACTCTTTCACGCTGCCGCCTCCGGGGTGTCGGTGGATTCCGCCTGGACCTCGGCGGCACGGGCGACCGCCTCGGCGATCGACACATACGCGCCGCAGCGGCACAGGTTGCCGCTCATGCGCTCGCGGATCTCCTCCGGGCTCAACGGCGGCGGCCCAGCCTCGGGCCGCACGTCGTCGGTGGCGGCACTGGGCCAGCCCGCGGCGTGTTCTTGGATCACGGCGACGGCCGAGCAGATCTGGCCCGGTGTGCAGTAACCGCACTGGTAGCCGTCCAGGTCGAGGAACGCCTGCTGCACCGGGTGCAGTTGGTCCCCCTCGGCCATGCCTTCGATGGTGGTGATCTCGCGCCCTTCGGCCGCCACCGCGAGTTGCAGGCAGGCCACGGACCGGCGCCCGTCGAGCAGGACGGTGCAGGCACCGCACTGGCCCTGGTCACAGCCCTTCTTGGTGCCGGTCAGATCGAGCCGCTCACGCAGGGCGTCGAGCAGGGTGGTGCGGTGGTCGACGGGCAGCGTGTACTCCGCGTCGTTGATCTTCAAGGTGATGGCGCTGGACGTCGATGGGTCCATGATCGGCCTTCTTTCGCGTGTCCGGGGCACGCCGAGGTGCCGTTCCGGCAGGCAGACGCATCAGGGGGTGCGGAGGGTGGGGGTGTTGTGAAGGGTGGGGCTGGACAGCGTGACGGGAAGGATGTGCGTACCAGGAGCTGACGGGGCGGAGTCGGTACGGGGCGGCGGCGCTCCGGGACCACGCCGCCTGCGGGAGACCCCGGTCACGGGCGTCACCCCCCGCCTCCGCCAGGGGCTAAGGTGAACCTAAACGGACAGCTGTCCGCTGTCGGTAAAACCTAACGGACAGTTGTCCGCTTATCAAGCTCGTTCCGGCCCTCACTGGGGAAGGAGGACAAATGCAGGAGAAGAACGACAGGGCGCCGCACAAGGACGGGCCGCTGCGCTCGGACGCGCAGCGCAACCGCGAGCGCATCCTGGAAGTGGCCCTGGCCGAGCTGACACGCTGCGAGAATGTCCCGCTGAGCGCGATCGCGAAGAAGGCGGGAGTCGGACAGGGCACGTTCTACCGGAACTTCCCCAACCGCGAGGCGCTCGTCCTTGAGGTATACGGCTACGAGATCCAACAGGTCGCCGACGCCGCCCACCAGTTGCTCCGGACACGGGAGCCGGACCGGGCGCTGCGCGAGTGGATGGACCGCCTGGCCCAGTTCGCCATGGCCAAGGCCGGCCTCGCCGACGCGATCCGCAAGGCCACCAGCGGCCCGGGAAACCCGGAGAAGCCGGGCAACGCCCCGGTGACCGCCGCCGCCGAACTCCTCCTCCGCGCCGGCGAGAAGGCCGGCACGCTGCGCCCCGGCGTGAGCGCCGAGGACTTCTTCCTCGCCATCGCGGGCCTGTGGCAGATCGCTTCCCAGCAGGACTGCCGGTCCCGTCTCACCCGCCTTCTGGACCTCATCATGGACGGCCTCCGCGCCGGAGCCCCCGGGCCGCACTGACGCCGGGGCGTCCGCTCCGCAGCCCTTCGCACCCGGCATTCCCGAGAGGATGCGCGCTTCGTTGTCCGTGCACGCAGGGGTGAGGGGGCCCGCGGACACGCAAGGCGCGACGTGTGCGGACCCCCTCATGTCAGGAGCCGGGCCTCGGGCAGGCGTCAGGCGGTGGCCTTCACCGGCTCCTGGTCTTCGTCCGGGTCACCCGTCCCGTCGTTCTTGCGGGTCCGGACGAACTCGAGGAAATTATTCAACTCGCGCTTGACGACGGGGGCGAGCAGGTACAGGCCGATGATGTTGATGACCGCGAGGGAGAAGAGGACGGCGTCGGCCATGTCGATGAGGGTCTGCAGGGTGAGCAGGGACCCGGCGATGGCGAACAGCGTATAGAGCACCTT
Source organism: Streptomyces axinellae (assembly GCF_039532135.1). NCBI lineage: Bacteria > Bacillati > Actinomycetota > Actinomycetes > Kitasatosporales > Streptomycetaceae > Streptomyces > Streptomyces axinellae. Next base: position 245,476 of record NZ_BAAARJ010000012.1, on the reverse strand, counting down.
GAAGGTGAGTTCGCTGGCCTTGCTGCGGCCGAACAGATACGACCATGCCTTGAGGCTGTAGTAGCCCCACGTCAGCACGGTCGATATCGCGAAGAGCAGCACCGCGACGGTGAGGATGTAGGGGAACCAGGGCAGCACGGTCTCGAAGGCGTCGGAGGTGATGGTGACACCCCCGATGGAGTCGTCCGTCCGCGCCTTGGCCCAGCTCGCGGGGCTGGCGATGACAATCGTGAGTGCGGTCATCGTGCAGATGAGCACCGTGTCTATGAACGGCTCCAGCAAGGCGACCAGGCCCTCGCTGGCGGGGTGCTTCGTCTTCACAGCCGAGTGAGCGATGGGGGCGGAGCCGACTCCCGCCTCGTTGGAGAAGGCTGCCCGCTTGAAGCCGATGATCAGAGAGCCGAGGATGCCGCCGGTGACTCCCTCCGGATTGAACGCCCCCTCCACGATCGTGGCGAACGCGTCGGGAACCGCGGTGAGGTTGACCAGAATGACGGTCAGGCAGGCAGCGATGTATATGGCGGCCATTGCCGGGACGAGCCTGCTGGTGACGTTGGCTATGGAACGGATGCCGCCCAGCAGCACGATGCCGACGAGCGCGGCGATCAGAATGCCGAAGAAGAGGGCTCCCGCCGATGAGCCGAGTGCGCCGTTCTCTCCACCGGTGACCGAGACAAGCTGCACGTAGCTCTGATTGACCTGGAACAGGTTGCCGCCGAAGAGGCCGAAGAAGAGGATCATGACCGAGGCGAGGGCTGCGAGCACCTTGCCGAGGGTCCGCCCGTTCTTGCCGAAGCGGTCGGCCAGGCCGTTGGGGAGGTAGTGCATCGGGCCGCCGGAGACGGTTCCGTCCGGATGTACTTCCCGGTACTTCACCCCGAGCGTGACCTCGACGAACTTCGTGGCCATGCCGAGCAGTCCGCAGAGAATCATCCAGAACGTGGCACCCGGGCCGCCGATGGAGACCGCCACCGCGACGCCCGCGATGTTGCCGAGGCCGACCGTGCCGGAGACCGCGGCGGTCAGGGCCTGGAAGTGATTGACCTCGCCCGTCGAACCCTTTTCGTCGTACTTGCCACGTACCACGTCGATCGCGAGCCGGAACTTGCGTATCTGCACCACCCCGAACCAGCAGGTGAAGATGAGACCGGCGGCGACCAGCCAGGCGACGATGAGGGGGAGTTCGGTTCCTCCCACCGGAACGGCGTAGAAGACGACGTCTCCGAGCCATGTGGCGATGGGGTCGAAGAATCCGCTGACGGATGTGTCAACGGAATCGGTAAGGGAGTCGAGTGACACTGTTGCTACCGCTTCATGGAGGTGGGACGACGACGGGGATGGGAGCTACAGGTGAAAGAGGCGCAGAGGCGCGCCGGGCTTCAGCCGCCCTGCTGGAGGGCGGTGACGCGCTCCGATGGCACCCTGGCCCAGCAGTACGCGGACTCGAACCGTGCGGGGTGGTACAGGCGGGTATGCCGAGTGCCCCACGTACCAGCGGGGGTGTTGCCGGCAAGGGAGTTGCGCAGTTTTAGCACGCCCATTACCAATTCTTGAGTGACGCACATCACATTCGAATGAAGGACCGAAAAAAGCCCAGCCGGCGTGACATGCTCGTTATCCGGGCGGAACCGCTCTGTTATCGACGTTCCTGAGTCTGCGTGGGGGCCTCCTCGTCCAGCAGGAGATCCTGGAGGCCCTCGGTCGGAAGTGCCGGGCCGAGCACGGGCGCCGCCTGCCGGCCCCGCGGAGACATACGAAGACGGGACCCCTTGTCGCAGCGACGCGGGAGGCTCCTGGCCCTGGCCGCGCTGCGCAACTGGCGGAAACGGGAGACCGTCAAACCGCCGAAGTGGCTGCACGCCCTGATGTCCGCCGACCCCCGGCAGGCGCTCCGCACCGGCTTGATGGTCATCCTCCCGATGCCCTCGGACCTCATGGTGATGCTCACCGTGGGCATTCATCTCGACCAGGCACGGGCTTCGTATCCGGAGGCCCTGCCGTTCATCGGGCTGACCATCCTGATCGCCGCGCTGCCGCTGCTGGCACGACTCGCGGCGGGCCACCATGCCGCTGAGACCATGCCGAAGATCCGCGACTGGACCAACACGCACAGCCGGCTGGTGAACATCCTGGTATGCGCGCTCTTCATCGCTCTGATCCTGACGTGACACCTTCTGGCGCCCGAAGCCGGGGCACTGCACGTTCCGGGTTCGGCCACCGGAGCCGGGGCCGGATCCACCGCGGTCCCGGGACCATCGCGCCACCGGCCGGCGTGGAGCGGATCCGGACGACGACACGCCGGTACAGCCTCTGCCGAGAAGCGCCGCCTTCCCCACGCCCCCGACGGTGCGACGAGCCGAGGCTGCGGCCTGCGAGGTGAGCGTCAAAGTGCGCCCGGCGCGCCGCCGACAGCTCCGCCTCCGCGCCAGGAGCACGCCGACCGAAGGGCCGACAGGGCGCAGCGCAAGGCCACTTGGGAATCGTTCGCCCTCGGGCCCCGTGGGACTCGGTCTTCCCGCGCGTCGTCCACTGCCCCATGATGTTCCCCGGACAAGGAGCCGAAACCGGCGGGAGTGGTGGCATGGAGCGACGAGGGTTTTTGAGAAGCGCGGCCGTGCTGCCGGCCGCCGGGCTGCTGTCGTACGCGGGCGGCACCTCCAACGCCGTGGCGGCGGGCGGGCTGTCACGCGCCCGCACCCGTGCCGCACCGTCGGACTGGATGGCGGCGCTGAGGCCCTCGACCGCGCTCCGGTCGCTCACGATTCCGGGCAGCCACGACGCGGGAGCACGCTTCGGTGGCCCGTGGGTGGAGTGCCAGGACACCCTCATAGCCGAGCAGCTCGCGGCCGGTATCCGCTTCCTGGACATCCGCTGCCGGGCCATCGACGGAGTGTTCGCCATCCACCACGGCGCGTTCTTCCAGAACCTCATGTTCGGTGACGTGCTGATCGCCTGCCGCGACTTCCTCTCCGCGCATCCGGGCGAGACGGTCTTGATGCGAGTCAAACAGGAGTACTCCACAGTCGACGACCAGGAGTTCCGGCAGATCTTCGATGTCTACCTGGACCAGAAGGGCTGGCGCTCCCTCCTCTGGCTGGACGCCGCGCTGCCGACGCTGGAGCAAGCGCGCGGCAAGGTCGTCCTGCTCGCCGACAACGGAGGGCTGCCCGGGGTCCGCTACGGCGACACCGCCCTGTTCGACATCCAGGACGACTACCAGGCCGAGCCGTTCGCCAAGTACCCCAAGATCCGGGACCAGTTCCGTAAAGCGGCCACGAGCCCGGGGCCGTTCTACATCAATTTCGTCAGTACGGCCGCCGCGCTGCCGCCCGAGTCGAACGCGTCCCGGCTCAACCCGCAAGTACGCGCCTTCCTCGAAGGGTCCGAGATGGCGGGAAAGACGGGGCTCGGGATCGTCCCGATGGACTTCCCCGAGGCCGAGTCGGGTCTCATCGACGCCCTCCTCCGCCATAATCCGGCGAGTTGACGCGTCCTCCCCGCAGGTCCGAACCTCGGGCCACACATGTGGCCCGCGTCAGCGAGCAGATCACCCGGCTGCAGGCCGACTTGACCGCGCTCCTCCACCTGCGGCGCGTCAGACGTGCCACAGGCCGAAAGGCACGGTGAACACCGCCGCTCCCCCACCATGCGGAACCGGCAACCCCGTTTCGGCCAGAGCCAGGCGCACGGACAGGTCCGACACCTCCAGGCGCTTCGAGGAGATCCGCCGGGCATCGCGTCCCGGAGCAGCGACCGCGTCAGAGGGGTGCCGGGAACAACATCACGGTCCGGCTCCGGCGTTCGTGGGGGGCATCTGGAACTCGCGCAGCAAACAGCGAAGATGCGGGGCACCATTGCAGGAGGCGGAACAGAAGATTCCCCCGTCGCCGACGAACCGGGTCGGCGCCTCATCGCCCGGCGAAGAGCAACGATGCCGGTCGGGCCATTACCACTGGAGTCGGATCGCCGAAGCGGTGTCGTACCGATGGCCTGCGGCACAGAGCGCGGCCGGACATGGTCACGCCCGGGCCCCACGACGCGCCCGGCCCGTCCCGGAACAGTGGCCACAGGCCCTTCCCGCGGAAGGGCACCAGCACCCCAAGTTACTGGCCAGGCAACTAGAGTTCCGTCACCTCACGCCCCAGCCGCGACCCCCACCGCCCACCCCGGCCGACGGGCCGGGAGATCCGCCGGCAGCGGTGACCGGCCGGGGCACTCCGGGTCCCTGCGTGGCTTCCGCGTCGAGGTCGGCGATCGTGGCCGTGGTTCCGTTGAAGCCCTTCGGCCCCAGCCGGGAGAGAAATGGAACCGAAAAAAGAAGACCATGCACCGTATTTGACGTCGCATTAAGCCGGTTGGCGACGACCGGGTCTCGACAGAGAGAAGCCCGAAAATTTTCTTTGCGACTGCATTCGGCGATTTGCGATACACGCTAATTCGCCACATTCTTCCGCCCTGCCACTCTCCCGCATATCGCACAGAGAATTCTTTCTTCGAATGTCGTTGATCCCCGGGATGGGGAAGCACGTCTATCGCGGGAGCGCTATACAGTGAAACCAATCGAAGTTTCGCGTGTTCAATAAGCACACAGGGCTTCATGGCTTACGAAATTCAGCCACCCATCGCCTTGCCACTAGGCATTTCAGGTATTCCACCCGCCCTCTCGGACGGAGAACCGGATTCCCGTTCCGCACCGGGGGCTCATCGCGCCATGGGAACGCAGCACATTTCCGCTCCGCGCCCGGCGAGAGCACCCCAGGAACGTCAGCACCCAAAGCCCCGCCTGCACGAGACACCCGCCGCGGAACGCCCCCGTGCCGCCCGGGCACATGGCCCATCGTCCGCGGGTCCGGCGCTCTCGCTGGATCCGCTCAGGAACCCGTAACCGGTGCACGGGCGTGTACTCCGTACCGTCCGGTGGTTACTCGGAAATGAACTCCGCTAAACGTCGACTTCGTCACGCTCGCCGGATGGTGACGACGCGGTCTCGCAGCGGACAGCAGCCTTCGAAGCCGTCCCGCCGTCCATTGGTCCGCGGTTTCCCCGGAGGGTCGGCCTGATCGCCCGGAAAGTCGTCCGGCGCTTACGAGACGGCAGTCACTTTACCTTCTTTTTGCTTGACGCGTAGTTGATCACGAGGTGAGCATCGAAGCCCCCCTGGCCCCACCCGGGCAGCGAGAAGACGGGTAACGTGAATGAAGACTCCTCCCGCAGAAGCTACTTCGCTCGACGGGACAGCGGTCATCGGCATGTCGTGCCGATTTCCGCAGGCTGATTCTCCGCACAAGTTCTGGGAACTACTCAGTCAAGCCCGCTCCGCCATCTCCGAGACTTCTGCCGAGCGCGGCCCGGATGCGGCTGGCTCCCGCTGGGGCGGTTACCTGGAGAATGTCGGGCATTTTGATGCCGAATTCTTCGGGACATCCCCCCGGGAGGCCACAGCGATGGACCCCCAGCAGCGGCTGATGCTCGAACTGGGCTGGGAGGCCCTGGAGAACGCCGGCATCGTACCCGGGACCCTCAAGGGCGCGGACGTAGGAGTGTTCTCCGGGACGATCCAGAGCGACTACGCGACGCTCGCGCAGCGGCAGGGTGCGGCGGCGGTCGGTCATCACACCATGAGCGGTCTCAGCAGGGGGCTCATCGCCAACCGGATCTCGCACACGCTGGGGCTGCGGGGCCCCAGCCTCACCGTGGACTCGGCGCAGTCCTCCTCGCTGGTCGCCGTCCATCTGGCCTGTGCGAGCCTGCGCTCCGGCGAGTCCGAGATGGCCCTGGCCGGCGGCGTACACCTGAACATCGCCCCGGACAGCTCGGCCGCCGCCTCCGCGTTCGGCGGCCTGTCGCCGGACGGGCGCTGCTACACCTTCGACGAGCGGGCGAACGGTTACGTACGGGGCGAGGGCGGTGGGCTCGTCGTGCTGAAGCCGCTCGCCCGGGCGCTGGCCGACGGCGACCACGTGTACTGCGTCATCCGCGGCAGCGCGACGAACAACGACGGCGCCGGCGACGACCTGACCAGGCCGGACGCGGCGGCCCAGGAATCCGTGCTGCGTTCCGCCTATCGGCGGGCGGGTGTCGCGCCCCACGAGGTCCAGTACGTGGAGCTGCACGGTACGGGCACCAAGGTGGGTGACCCCGTCGAGGCGAGCGCGCTCGGCGCGGTCACCGGCGACGGACGCCCCGAAGACGCGCCGCTGGCCGTGGGGTCGGTCAAGACCAACATCGGTCATCTGGAGGGCGCGGCCGGGATCGCCGGACTGCTCAAGACGGTGCTCGCCATCCAGCACGGCCAGCTGCCGCCGTCCCTGAACCACCAGAAGCCCAACCCGCGCATTCCGCTCGGCGAACTCCGCATGCGGGTCCAGACGGAGTTGCGGGAGTGGGCGAACCCCCCGCACGAGCGGCTTGCCGGGGTGAGTTCTTTCGGCATGGGAGGAACGAACTGCCACCTTGTGCTGGCCGGTCCGCCCTCGGCCGAGGCAGCCGGAGCAGCCAAGGCGGTGCCGTCCACGGCTCCGGCGGACACCACCGGGCACTCCTCACCCGCCGAGGCGGGGGAAGAGGAAGAGAGCGCCCCCGCCGGGGCGCTGCTACCGGCCGGCGCACCGGCCCCCGTCGTGCTCAGTGCGAAGAGCGCGGCGGCCCTGCGGGGGCAGGCGTCCCGGCTGGCGGCTTTCATGGCGCGCCGGCCAGATCTGGATCCGGCGGATGTGTCCGCCTCCCTGCTGACGGCCCGCACGGTCTTCCCGCACCGGGCTGTCGTCCTGGCGCGGGATCGCTCCGGTCTGCGCAGCGGGCTGGACAGCCTGGCGAGCGCGATGCCGGAGCCGCACGTCGTGCTCGGCCACGCGGACCCCGCCCGGGACGCGCGTCAGGTCTTCGTCTTCCCCGGCCAGGGCGCCCAGTGGGCGGGGATGGGCGCCGAACTGCTGGAGTCCTCCGGCGTCTTCGCCGCGTGGACCGAGCGTTGCGGACAAGCGCTGGCCCCCTATGTGGACTGGTCCCTTCCGGAGGTCCTGCGCACCGGGGAGGGCCTGGAGAGGGCCGATGTCCTCCAGCCCGCCTCCTGGGCGGTCATGGTGTCGCTCGCGGCGATGTGGGAGGCGGCGGGCGTCGTGCCCAGCGCTGTGGTGGGCAGTTCCCAGGGGGAGATCGCCGCCGCCACCGTCGCCGGTGTGCTGACCCTGGAGGACGCGGCCCGGACAGTGGCCCTGCGCAGCCGGCTGATCGCCGAGCGGCTGGCCGGCAACGGTGCCATGCTGTCGGTCGCCCTGCCCGAGGAAGAGGTCCAGGCCAGGATCGGGCGGTATTCCGGGGTTTCGGTCGCCGTGGTCAACAGCCCGAAGTCCACCGTGGTCGCCGGAGAGCCGCACGTCATCGAGGCGCTGGAGGCGGACTGGAGCCGGTCCGGCGCCAAGGTACGCCGGCTCCCGGTCGACTACGCCTCACACAGCGCCCAGGTGGACGCGCTGGGCACGGAACTGGCCGCTCTGCTCGCGGACATCGAACCGGCCCGGGCGCGGGTGCCCTTCTGCTCGTCGGTGGACCGCGGCCGTCAGGACGGAAGCGGGCTCGACGCCGAATACTGGGTGCGCAATCTCCGGGAACCGGTGCGGTTCGCCGAAGCGGTGCGGGGGCTGCTGGAGGAAGGCTTCACCAGCTACATCGAGTGCGGCCCCCACCCCGTCCTCGCCGCGGCCATCGCCGAGACGGCTGAGGGGGCCTCGGTGGACGGCGTCACCGTGACCGGGTCTCTCCGGCGTGACGAGGGAGGACCGGAGCGCTTCCTCACCTCCCTGGCGGAGGCGTACGCGGGCGGCGCGCCCGTGCGCTGGCCAAAGCTGTCTCCCGGCAGCGGCATACCGGTGCCCGCGGGAGACCTGCCGACCTATGCGTTCAACCGGCGGAGACTGTGGCTGGCGCCGTCGCCCGCGGACGGCGGGAGCACGCCGGGCCTTCCCGCCGTGCCGGAACAACGCCATCCGGTGCCGAGGCGGGAAGCAGGGCCGGGAACGGAGGCCGACTCGCTGAGTCTGGTCCGTGCGCAGACCGCCACGGTGCTGCGCGCGGACGCGGCGGAAGTCGTAGCGGACCGGTCCTTCAAGGAGCAGGGCTTCGATTCGGTCATGGCCGTCGAACTGCGCAACCGGCTCAACTCCGTCACAGGATTGGAGCTTCCGGCCGGCGCGGTCTTCGACCACCCCACCCCGGCACGCCTGGCGCGGCACGTCGACGCCCTGCAGGCGGGCGAGCCGGCGGCGGCCGCCGGGGGCTCCCGTCGTGTGGAGGTGTCCGCCTACGACGATCCCGTGGTCGTGGTCGGCATGAGCTGCCGCCTTCCCGGGGGTGTCGGCTCCCCGCGGGATCTGTGGCGTCTGGTGCGCGAGGCGAGGGACGCCATCGGCGCGTACCCCGACGACCGCCACTGGGACCTGATGGGGCCGGCGGGCGACGGCACGGGCGTGGCGGGCGGCGCGGTTCCCGGCACGGCGGGCGGCGCCGCGGACGCGGGTCCGCTCCGGCGCGGCGGGTTCCTTTACGACGCTGCCGAGTTCGACGCGGAGTTCTTCGGCATCTCGCCCCGGGAAGCCCTCGCGATGGATCCGCAGCAGCGGCTGCTGCTGGAGGCGTCCTGGGAGGCGCTGGAGGCCGCCGGTATCCGGCCCGGGACCCTCGCGGGAAGCCGAACGGGCGTCTTCGCCGGCGCCATGGCGGGAGACTACGGCCCGCCGCTGCACGAGGGGCCCGACCAGGTCGCGGGACATCTCCTCACCGGCCTCGCAGGCAGCGTGGTCTCCGGCCGGGTGGCCTACGCGCTGGGGCTGGAGGGGCCGGCCCTCACCGTGGACACCGCGTGCTCCTCCTCCCTCGTGGCCCTGCACCTGGCCGCCGAGGCGCTGCACCGGGGAGAGTGCTCTCTCGCCCTGGCGTCCGGGGTGACGGTCATGAGCACACCCGGCATGTTCACCGATTTCGCCCGTCAGCGGGCGCTGGCCGCGGACGGGCGCTGCAAGGCGTTCTCCGACGCGGCGGACGGCACCGGCTGGTCCGAGGGCGTCGGGGTTCTCGTCGTGGAGAAACTGTCGCGTGCCCGGCGCGAGGGCCACCGTGTCCTGGCCGTGCTGCGGGGCTCCGCGGTCAATCAGGACGGGGCCTCGAACGGGCTGACCGCGCCGAACGGCCCCGCACAGCAGGATGTCATCCGCGAGGCCCTGGCCGCTGCCGGGCTGTCGGCCGGCGACATCGACGCGGTGGAGGCGCACGGCACGGGCACCAGGCTGGGCGACCCGGTCGAGGCACAGGCCCTGCTGGCCACCTACGGCCAGGAGCATGAGGCCGAGCGTCCGCTGTGGCTGGGGTCCCTGAAGTCGAACATCGGTCACACGCAGGCCGCGGCGGGTATCGCGGGCGTCATCAAGATGGTCATGGCGATGCGGCACGGTGTGCTGCCGAAGACCCTGCACGTTCAGCAGCCGACCTCCCACGTCGACTGGATCGCCGGTACCGTCCGGCTGCTGACCGAGGAGCGGACCTGGCCCGAGGCAGGCCGGGCGCGGCGGGCGGCGGTGTCGTCCTTCGGCATCAGCGGCACCAACGCCCACGTCATCCTCGAACAGCCCGCCGAGGACGCGTCCGCCCCGGGCGAGGCCGCCGGTGAAGACGGGGCCGTCCACGAGGAGTCCGCCGGTGAGAGGGCCGTCCGGCTCCCCCGGCAGCCGGACGCGGGACCGTGGGTGATCAGTGCCCGGTCCCCCGCCGCGCTGAGAGCGCAAGCCCGGTCGCTGCTCTCCTTCGTGGCGGATCGGCCACAGCTCCAGCCTGCGGCCATCGGCCGCGCGCTGGCGACGCGGCGTACGTCCTTTCCCCACCGCGCGGTGGCTGTCGGCGAGACCACCGAGGCCCTGCTGGAGGCGCTGCGGGCCGTGGCAGAGGACCGTTCCGCCATCGGCGCCGCACAGGACCAGGCGGTTCCGGACTGCAAGCTGGCGTTCATGTTCACCGGCCAGGGCGCGCAGTTCCTGGGCATGGGCCGTGAACTCCACGCCGCCTGCCCGGTGTTCGCCGAAGCCTTCGACGCCGTGACCCGGGAACTGGACCGGCACCTGGACCGGCCGGTGCGCGAGGTCGTCTGGGGCGCGGACAAGGAAGCGCTCGACCGCACGGTGTATGCCCAGGCGGCGCTGTTCGCCGTGGAGGTGGCGCTGTACCGGACGTTCGAGTCCTACGGGGTCCGGCCCGACTACCTCACCGGCCACTCGGTCGGCGAGCTGACCGCCGCACATGTCTCGGGTGCGCTCTCGCTCCCGGACGCGGCAGTGCTGGTGAGCGCCCGGGGCCGGCTGATGCAGCGGCTGCCCGCCGGCGGGGCCATGATCGCGGTCCAGGCGCGGGAGGAGGAGGTACTGCCCCACCTCACCGACGCGGTGAGCGTCGCCGCCGTCAACGGCCCCGGATCCGTCGTCCTCTCCGGCCCCGAAGAGGAGGTTCTCGCGCTGGGCGCCGACTGGGAGGCCAGCGGGCGCAAGGTGACCAAGCTGGCCGTCAGCCACGCCTTTCACTCGCCCCTGATGACGCCCATGCTCGCCGGATTCCGCGCTGTGGCGGAGACCCTCACCTTTGAAGAATCGGTTCTCCCCGTGGTCTCGAACCTGACCGGACGGGTCGCGGGCTCCGAACAGCTCGGCAGCCCGGACCACTGGGTCGAGCACGTGCGGAGCACCGTCCGATTCGCCGACGGCATCCGGCATCTGCGCGGACAAGGGGTCACCCGCTTCGTGGAGCTGGGGCCGGGCGGCGTGCTGACGGCCATGGCGCGGGAGGCCCTGGCCGACACCGAGCAGCTGATCGTGCCGGCGCTGCGCCGCCACCAGTCCGAGACGGCCTCGCTGGCCTATGCCGCCGGGCGGCTCCACACCACCGGTGTGGAGGTGGACTGGGACGCCTACTTCGCGAAAGCGCCGGCGCGGGACATCGAGCTGCCGACCTACGCGTTCCAGCGTGAACGCTTCTGGCTGGCGCCGTCCGCCAGGGAACCCGGCCTGGAAGCCGCCGGTCTGGCCGCACTCCGGCACCCGCTGCTGGCGGCTGCGGTGCCGGCCGGCGGCCGGACCGTGTTCACCGGCCGGCTGAGCCCCCGGCGCCTGCCCTGGCTGTCCGACCACCAGGTGGCGGGCACCCTGGTGGTGCCCGGGACCGCGCTCCTGGAGGCGGTGGCCCGCGCCGGACAGGAGAGCGGTCACGGCGAGATCGTGGAACTCTCGCTCCTCACCCCGCTGGTCGTCCCCTCCGACGGGCCCGTGGACCTCCAGGTGCGGATCGTGCCCGACGAAGCGTCGGGCACGGCCGGAGTGGAGATCTTCGCCTCGGCTGGCGGGACGCAGGAATGGACGCGCCACGCCACCGGAACCCTCGCCGTCGAAGCGGCCCTCGAACCGGCCACCGCACCGCCCGGCGATCCTGCCCCGCAGTGGCCGCCGGCCGGTGCGGAGCGGCTGAGCGTGGAGGGGTACTATGACGAGCTGGACCGCCGCGGGCTCACCTACGGCCCGGCCTTCCGCGGCGTGCGCGAGGTGTGGCGCGCGGGGAGCGAGCTGTTCGTGGAGGTACGGCTGCCCGACACGGTCGCGGGTGCCGACGCGTACCTCCTGCACCCCGCGCTGCTGGACGCCGCGCTGCACCCGGCAGCCGTCGGCGAACTGCTGCCCGACGCCCGGTGCGCACGGTTGCCGTTCTCCTGGTCCGCCGTGCGCCGCCATGCCTCCGGGGCCTCCGCCCTGCGGGTGCGCCTGCGCCAGGAGGGCCCGGACACCCTCCGCCTGGCGGCCCGGGACCTGCGGGGCCGGCCCGTGGCCGAGGCCACTGTGGTGCTGCGGCCCGCGCCCCGGGATCAGCTGCGGCACATCCTCACCGGCACGGACCGCCCACCCCTGTACCGCATGGTCTGGGAGCCGTCACCGGCCCGGACCGCGACCACTGCCGGCCTGCTTCCGGCCGCGCACCGGTACGTGGTGGTCGGCGACGGCCCGGCGGCGGCAGCCACCGCCGGGCGGCTGACGGCCGCCGGCGCGAGCCCGGTCCGTCTCGGCGCTCCCGCCGCCCCGGGCACCGGGACGGCTTCCGAGCGGGTGCGTACGGCGCTGGCCGCCGCCCTGGCGGAGGCCCAAGCCTGGCTGGCCGGGGCCCGGAGGGCGGACGAGCGCCTGATAGTGATCACGCACAGGGCGTGCGCAGCCGGTGCCGGCCCCGCGGAGGCCGACCCGGCCCAGGCCGCCGTCTGGGGTCTGGTGCGCTCTGTACAGACCGAGAACCCGGGCCTGGTCGCACTCGTCGACCTGGACGAGGAGCCCGGCAGCGCGGAAGCACTGCCGAGGGTCATCGAGTCGATCGGCGAGAACGGCGAGAACGGCGAGAACGGGTCACAGATCGCCGTACGCGCCGGGCAGTTGCTGGTGCCCGCGCTCCGGCCGGCCGGCGGCCCCGGCGTGCCGGCCCGCACGGGTGACATGCCCTCCGCGGGCAGGGGATGCGACCGGGACGCACGGTGGGCCGCTGCCTCGGTCCTGGTAACCGGTGCCGGCGGCACCGTGGGCTCGGCGCTGGCCCGGCATGCCGTCGCCACCCGCGGCATCGGCCATGTCGTGCTCGCCGGCCGGCGGGGCGAAGCCGGGCCGGGCATCCCCGCGCTCGCAGCCGAACTCCGCGGGATGGGAGCGGAGGTCACCGTCACGGCCTGCGATGTCTCCGACCGCGCCCAGGTCGAGGCCGTCTTGGCGGCCATCCCCGCCACGCACCCGCTCGCGGGTGTCATCCACGCCGCGGGCACCCTCGCGGACAGCGTTGTGGAGGCTCTCACGCCGGAGCGGCTGCACGCGGTGCTGGCCGCCAAGGCGGACGCTGTCTCGGTCCTCGACGACTGCACCCGGGAGCTGAACCTGGACTGGTTCGTGGCGTGTTCCTCCGTCGCGGGCTGGTGGGGCACCGCCGGGCAGGCCAACTACGCGGCGGCCAACGCCTGCGTGGACGCCCTGATGCTCAACCGGCACCGGGCCGGGCATCACGCCCTCTCCCTGGTGTGGGGGCTGTGGGAGGAGCGCGGTGAACTCTCCGCGCACCTCCAGGACACCGACCTCCGGCGGATGTCGCGGGTGGGGATCGAGCCGCTCCCCACCGCCGACGCGCTGCGGGCCTTCGACGAGGCTCTCGGGCTGGACGAGCCCGTACTCGCACCGGTCCGCCTGGGCACCAGGACGCTCTCGGACTCGGACACCGGCCCCCTGCCGCCGTTCCTCGCCCCCCGGACGCCGTCCTTCGCACCGCCGGTACGGGCCGCGGCGGAAAGGCCCCGGGCGAACGCCGCGACCCGCGGCGCCGGACGCGGCGAAGCCGCCGCGTTGAGGGAGCTTTCCGGGGAGCGCAGGCACCGGGTGCTGACGGATCTGGTGCGGGAGCGCACGGCGATCGTGCTGGGCCGCGAGAGCCTGCGCGAGGACCAACTGCCCCGGTCCTTCTCGGATCTGGGCTTCGACTCGCTGATGACGCTGGAGCTGCGCAATCATCTCAGCGCGGCAACGGGCCTCCAACTCCCGCCGACCCTGCTGTTCGACCACCCGACGGCGCCCGCGGTCGTGGACCATCTGACGGAAATCCTCGCCGAGGCAGAGACCGGGGCCGAAGCCGGGACCCGCGATGAGGCGGGCTCCTCCACCACCGGGGCCGGGCCCAGGACCGGGGCCGGTGCTCAGCCGGTGGGGCGGGGGCGGCAGTTGCCGGAATCCGCCCCGGCGGCGATCTCGGCAGCGGTCCCGGCACAGGCCCCCGCGGAGGAGGACGATCCGGTCGTGATCGTCGGTATGGCCTGCCGGTACCCCGGAGACGTCAAGGCCCCCGATGACCTGTGGAACCTCGTGGCCGAGGGCGTCGACGGAATCTCCGGCTTCCCCACCGACCGCGGCTGGAATCTCGGGACGCTCTTCTCCGACGACCCCGACCGGCCCGGAACCAGCTACGCGCGTGCGGGAGGCTTCCTGCACGACGCCGCCTGGTTCGACGCGGACTTCTTCGGCATATCCCCGCGTGAGGCCCGCGCCACCGACCCGCAGCAGCGGATTCTGCTGGAGACGTGCTGGGAAGCGCTGGAACACGCGGGCATCGGTCCGCGTGCGCTCAAAGGCTCGCCGACCGGCGTGTTCGCCGGGGTGATGTACCACGACTACGGCTCGCGTCTTCAGGAGATCCCGGACGGCATGGAGGGCTACCTCCAAAACGGAAGCCTCGGCAGTGTGCTGTCCGGCCGGGTCTCCTACGTCCTGGGCCTTGAGGGGCCCGCCGTCTCCGTGGACACCGCGTGCTCGTCCTCACTGGTCGCCCTCCACCTGGCCGGCCAGGCGCTCCGTCAAGGAGAGTGCTCGCTCGCGCTGGTGGGCGGCGTGACGGTGATGTCCACCCCCCGCACCTTCATCGACTTCAGCCGGCAGCGGGCGCTGGCGGCCGACGGGCGGTGCAAGGCGTTCTCCGCGGACGCGGACGGTACGGGATGGGCCGAGGGCGCCGGTGTCCTGGTCGTGGAACGGCTGTCGCGGGCCAGACGCGAGGGCCACCGGGTCCTCGCCGTGGTGCGCGGCTCCGCCGTGAACCAGGACGGCGCCTCGAACGGCCTGACCGCTCCCAGCGGCCCGGCTCAACAGCGCGTCATCCGGCAGGCGCTCGCCAACGCGGCGCTGTCGCCGGACGACATCGACGTGATCGAGGCACACGGCACCGGTACGGCCCTGGGCGACCCGATCGAAGCACAGGCGCTGCTGGCCACCTACGGCCGCGACCGGCCCCGGCCGCTCTGGCTGGGTTCGCTCAAGTCCAACATCGGGCACACACAGGCGGCGGCCGGTGTCGGCGGGATCATCAAGATGGTGATGGCGATGCGGCACGGCGTGATGCCGCGCACGCTGCACGCCGAGACCCCCTCGCCGCACGTGGACTGGGCCTCGGGAGCGGTGCGGCTGCTCACCGAGCGGCGTGCCTGGCCGACGGAGAACGGCCCGCGCCGGGCCGCCGTCTCCTCCTTCGGCATCAGCGGCACCAACGCCCACATCATCCTCGAACAGCCTGCGGCGGAGGGGGACAAGCCCCCGGCCGTGCCCGCGTCCGCGCCGGGCGTGACACCGTGGGTGATCAGTGGCAAGACCCCCGCCGCCCGCACGGCGCAGGCCGCCCGGCTGCTCCGCTTCGTCGCCGCCCGGCCGGAGGTGCCCGGCGAGGCGGTAGGTGTGGCGCTGGCCGCGAACCGCTCGGTCTTCGGGCGGCGCGCTGTCGTACTCGGCGCCGACCGGGCGGAGTTGCTGGCCGGTCTCACCGCCGCCGCCGCGGACACCGGGCACCCGGGGGTCATCACGGCCGACGCCGCCCGCACGCCGCGCAAGACCGCGTTCTTGTTCGCAGGCCAGGGAAGCCAGCGGCTGGGCATGGGACGGGAGCTGTACCGGCAATTCCCCGTGTACGCCGAGGCGTTCGAAGCGGTGAGCACCGCTTTGGAACCTCATCTCGGCCGCGCGCCCGCGCAGGTGCTGTTCGCCGGCGCCGAGGATCCGGACGCGGCTGCGTCCCTGGACCGGACCGAGTACGCGCAGCCCTGCCTCTTCGCCCTCCAGGTCGCCCTCCACCAGCTGCTCACCTCCTGGGGTGTCCGCCCGGCCTGTCTGGCGGGTCACTCCGTGGGGGAGATCGCGGCGGCGCATGTGTCGGGAATCTTGTCGCTTCCGGACGCCGCGGCTTTGGTCGCGGCCCGTGGCCGGCTGATGCAGGAACTCCCCGAGGGCGGCGCCATGGTGGCGGTCCAGGCATCCGAGGAGGAGATCGCCCCCCTGCTGGCGGGCCAGGAGGCGGTCGGCGTCGCTGCGGTCAACGGGCCCATGGCGACGGTCCTTTCCGGCGACGGAGTCCGGCTGGCGGAGGTCGTCGCGGAACTGGAGCGGCGCGGATACAGGACGCGCGCGCTGCGGGTGAGCCACGCCTTCCACTCCCCCCTCATGGAGCCGATGCTCGACCGGTTCCGCGAGGTGGTGTCCCGTATCTCCTACGGCACCGCCCGCATCCCGCTGGTCTCCACGCTCACCGGGGCACCGGCCGCACCGGGGGACTTCGCCTCCGCCGCGTACTGGGTGCGGCACGCCCGCGAGGCCGTCCGCTTCCACGACGCAGTGCGCGCCCTGGAGGCCGAGGGCGTGCGGACGTTCGTCGAGCTGGGCTCCGGGACCACGCTGTCCGCTCTGGTGCCGGAGTGTCTGCGGGAGCCCTCCGAGGCCACGCTCATCCCGCTGCTGCGCAAGGGACGTCCCGAGGGCAGGTCCGTCCTCGAAGCGGCGGCCGGTCTGTTCGTGCGGGGGGCCGACGTACGGTGGGAGGCCGTGCTGGGCGCCGGGACGCGACCGCGGCTGCCGTTGCCGGTGGAGCTGCCCACTTACGCCTTTCAGCGCGAACGCTTCTGGCTCGACCCGGCGCCCACCGCACCGGGCCGCCGTACCGGAGGCGAACTGACCTCTCCCGAAGGCGGTCTGACGGGCTATCCGCTTCTGGACACCCGCGTGCGCATCGCCCATGGCGGGGTGGTGCTGCGAGGTGAACTGTCCGCCGCACGCACCATGTGGCTGACGGAGCATCAGGTGAACGGCACCGTGGTGGTGCCGAGTACCGCCATCGTGGAGATGCTCGTGCGGGCGGGCCGCGAGGCGGGCTGCGAGCGGGTGGCGGAACTGGTCTTGCACGCACCGATGGTGGTGCCCACCGACGCCGGCCTCGACGTACAGGTGTACGTGGCGCCCCCCGACCGCCAGGGCGTGCGCGAGGTCAGCGTGTACTCCAGGGCCGCCGGATCGGCGGACGGCATCCCGTGGGACGGCAACGCGACGGGACGGCTCACCGCGCGCTCGGCCGAAGCGGCCCAGGCGGCGGGCGCCCCGCCCGCGTGGCCGCCCGCCGGGACGACGGCGGCCGACCTCACGGACGTCTACCCCGGCCTCGCCCGCCAAGGGCTGAGGTACGGCGCGGCCTTCCAGGGGCTGCGCTCGGTCCGATACGGCGAGCGCGAGATCTACGCCGAGGTCGTCCTGCCCGCTCCCGCCGCAGAGGGGGCGGCAACTCATCTCCTGCACCCGGCCCTGCTGGATTCCGCGCTGCACGCGCTGGCGCTGCCGGGGGTGCTGCCCGGGGAGGGGCTGCGGCTGCCGTTCTCCTGGTCCGGCCTGGAGATCCACCGGGAGGGCGCCGCGAGCCTGCGGGTCCGGCTGACTCCGACGGGCGAGAACGCCGTGGCGTTCGCCGCCTGGGACCCGGACGGGAACGTGGTGGCGACCGCCGACGGTCTCGTCCTCCGCCCGTTCGAGCCGGAGACGCTGGAGGCTCCCGCCGACACGTCACCCGACTGCCTCTTCGAGGTCGCGTGGACGCCGGTGCGGCCGGCAGCCACGGCGGGGCCGGCGCAGGACTGCCACTACCTGGTCCTCACCGGGGACCCGCGTGCGGCGGAGACCGTCGCCCGGATGACGGCGGTGGGCTGCCGGGTCCGTGCTCTGGAATGCCTGGACAAGGACGCCGCGGATCCGGTGCGAGTGCGTACGGCGCTGCGCGCCGTCATGGCGGAGGTCCAGTCCTGGCTGGCCACCGCGCGGCCCGGCCACGGCCCGCTGATCGTGGTCACCCACGGCGCCGTGGTCACGGAAGGGCCGTCCGAGCCGTCCGGCGCGGCGGGACCGGCCGATCCCGCGCAGGCCGCCGTTTGGGGCATGCTGCGCACGGCGCAGACGGAACACCCCGGACAGCTCGTGCTGGCCGATCTGGACACAGCCGAGGCGGCCGGCGTCCTGACCGTCCTGCCGTGGGGCGAGGAACCGCAACTGGCCATCCGTCAGGGCCGGGTATACGCTCCCCGGCTGATCACCGCGGCGGCTGCGGGCGGCTCCGGGCACACAGCGTGCTCCGGGCCCGGCCAGGGCACCGGCACTCGGCTGGGGCAGGGTTCGCTGCTGGTCACGGGCGCCGGCGGGGTGGTGGGGGCGGCTCTGGCACGCCACGCTGTCGCGGCCTACGGCGTGGGCCACGTCATTCTGGTGAGCCGGAGCGGTCAGCGCTCGCCCGCGCTGGTGCAACTGGCGGACGAGCTGCGGGAGCTGGGCGCTTCGGTCTCGGTCGAAGCCTGCGACGTCGGCGACCGGGAGCAGGTGGCGCGGGTCCTCTCCGCCATACCGGCGAAGCGCCCGCTGCGCGGCGTCATCCACGCGGCCGGCGCGACGCGTGACGGCATGTTCCGAGGACTCACCGAGGAGACGCTGGAGGCGGTGTTGCCGGCCAAGCCGGACGCCGTCTTCCATCTGGACGACCTCACGCGCGGGCTCGGGCTCGACTGGTTCGTCGTCTGCTCGTCGGCGGCGGGCTGGTGGGGCAACGCCGGGCAGGCCAACTACGCGGCGGGCAACGCCTGCATCGACGCGATGATGCAGCGGCGACGGGCCGCCGGCGAGGCGGCGTTGTCCCTCGGGTGGGGCCTGTGGGCTGAACGCAGCGAGCTGAGCGGCCACCTCGACGAGGCGGACCTGCGTCGGCTCGCCCGGGTGGGGATACTGCCACTGGCCACCGGTGACGCCCTCGCGGCGTTCGACGCGGCGCTCTCGTCCCCCAATCCCGTCGTCTTCCCGGTGCGGCTGGAGACCGGCCGGCTGCCCGGCAGCGACCCGGCCCTCCTCACACCTCTGCTGCGTGAACACCTCGGGCGGGCGGAGGAGGCCGCAGCGGTCCCGGGGCCGCGCGCCGCCTCCGGCGGAGACGGGCCCGGCGCGGCGACCGGTACCGGTGCGGGTGCCGGCAGCGGGGAGTCGCTCTGCGACCGTCTGGCGGGCCTGGACGCGGACGCAGGCACCGCGCTGTTGCGGCAGGTGGTTTCCGAGGAGGTGGCCGTCGTGCTGGGACACGCCGACCCCGACGAGGTGGAGCCCGACCGCGCGTTCTTCGAAATCGGCTTCGACTCGCTGACCGCCCTCGAACTCCGCAACCGGCTCGAGAAGTTGGCGGGCCGCTCCCTCGGCGCCACTCTCGTCTTCGACCACCCGACGCCCGAGGCGCTGGCACGGTATCTGCACACGCAGCTCTCGGGGGCCGAGCAGCCCGCGCCACGGCTCCCCGCCGCGGAGTCCGCGGCTGCGCGGACGGCCGATGCGCTCGCCGCCCGGTCCGCGGCGGGTGCGGCGGCGGAGACGGCCTCGTCCGAGGTCATGGCGGACAGGCGCCCGCTCGCGGGCCGGACGGTCATGCTGACCGGGGCCTCCGGCGACCTGGGACAGCTGTACGCCAGGGCCCTTGGTGCGGCGGGTGCCCGTCTCGTGCTCACCGGGAGGGACACCGGCCGGCTGGACAAGCTGGGCGCCGAACTGGCGGAGCGTGGCTCGGATGTCCTGAGCCTGCCTTTCGACCTGGCGGAGCGCGCGGCGCTGCCCGGACTCGTCGCCCGGGCCACCGAGAGGTTCGGCACGATCGACGCGCTGGTCAACAACGCGGGAGTGACCGGCCCGGCGGGCCCGCTGTGGGAGACCGATGACGACGAGTGGTGGCACGCGATGGAGGTCAATCTCCGTGGCACGGCCGCCGCCTGCCGCGCTGTCCTTCCTGCCATGATCGAGGGCGGCGGCGGACGCATCGTCAACATGGTCAGTGCGGCGGGCAGGCACCGCTGGCCCAACGTCTCCGGGTACTCCGTGTCGAAGGCCGCGGTGATCAAACTGGGTGAGAACCTGGCCATCGAACTGGCGGGCACCGGAACCAGCGTGTTCAGCTACCACCCGGGGCTGGTGAATCTCGGTATCACGCGAAGGCAGCTCGATCTGGGGCTGACCGGTGAGCGCTGGAGCGATGAGGTGACCTCGTGGATGAGGGCCGAGCGGGCGGCGGGCCGGTTCGCCGACCCCGAGCGGTCCGCCTCGGTCCTCGTCCGTCTCGTGGCGGGCGATGCCGACGCTCTGTCCGGGCGGTACCTCACCTCGGACGACGATCTCTCCGCCCTTCTGGGCAACGCGTCAGGTACGTGACCGGCTCCTGCGGATGACCGGCGCGGGTGCGGACAACAGGCGTTGTCCGCACCCGCGGCCCGATCGGACCCGTGGCCCGGACGACAGCCCGCGCGGCCCGGGGAACGGCGCTGCCGGGAGTCTTGCGAGTGCGCCGGTGGCACCCGGCCCGGCCGCCTGCCGAGCCACCCAGAACGACCCGGCACGGGGCCGGAGTTCACCCGCCCCCCTCCCCCACGGAGGCGGCGGATGCCGGCGCGGTATCGACCCCGTGTTTGAGGACGTCGCAGGTGTGCTGGAACTCGTCCATCAACCGTGTCGCCTCGGCCATGAGAAGACCGTAGGGCTGTGCGGGGTCGCTGAGCGGCAAGGAGCTCTCGCGTGCGCCCTGTTCGAGCCGGTCACGGGCCTTCTGGGCTTCGGCGGCGGCCTCGCACAGTTTCTGCGACTGGTCCGGCAGGGCGTCTTCGTCGATCTGGCTGAGCAGTTCGGAGATGTGCGCGAGGGCAGCGAGGAAGTCGCCGTAGGCGCGGACGAAGTCACCGGGTCGCGCGGCCTCCTCGCTGTCGTGGTCCGCGCTCCACTGATCGAGGCTCCGGGCCATCGAGGCCACCTGGTAGGAGACGCGCTCCAGGGCGTCCACCACGGCCTGGTAGTCGGTGAAGGAGGTGCGGTGCCGGTGGCGCCGCCGCAGCCGGCGCGGGTTGTAGAAGGTGCTCTCCCAGGCGGTGTGCACGGATGCCTGTGCCTGCTGCACGATCGAGCCGAGCTGCGAGGCGCGCTCTCGCCAGTGCTGGGTGCGCTCGGCCTCCAGCTTCCCCTCGCGCAGCGCCGGGTACATGTCGCCGACGAGGTCGCACAGCGAGTGCGCCAGGGTGTGGATGCCGTATTCGGCGCTGCGGTAGCGCATCGGGGGCAGCACCAGGGTGTTCACCAGTATGCCGACGCCGCAGCCGATGAGCACCAGCACGATGATCTGGCCCAGTTGGGTCCAGCGCTCCGCGCTGCCGGTGGCCGAGACATAGGTGGAGAAGGCGAAGAACGCCGCCGTGGCCACTTGCGGACCCTGCGACCCCAGGGGCCGCCACCGGCCGATGGCCAGCGCCGCCAAGGCCACCAGCACGAACGTGAGCAGATACGGACCGGCGAGGAAGCCCAGCACTCCCTGTACGCCCACCCCCACGACCACCGCGCCGACGTAGCGCAGAGCCTGCACAAGTGACTGGTAGACGGTGACCTGCATGATCAGCACCGCGGAGAACGGGGCGAACGCCGGGGACGGGGCGCTCATGAGGTCGTGCGCGATCCACCAGCAGCTGGCCGCCGCCAGGGCGCTCTTGGCGATGAGGGTGAGGGTGTGCCGCTCGTAGCCGTCCGAGCGCGCCCGGCGCAGCCACTGCTTCGTACGCGCCCATGGGCCTTGGGCTGCCGCCTGGGTGCGCTGCGGTCCCGCAGCGGTCTCGGCCATCTTCACTCCCCGGGGTGTTCTCGTTCCGCGCCGCTTCCGGGCCAGGAGGGGGGTACCCCGGCAGCGCCATCACAGCCTGTGGCACAAGTCACAGCAGCCTCATCCGGCGCGCGGCATGGCACGGAAGAGATGTGCCGGAACCACGGCACGTCCACCTGCTGGACATGTGCGCGCCCCGGCCGGGCCGCGTGTCCGGTACGAAATCCGCTGCCGTGTACGAGGGTTGGGGACTCCTCTGAAAAACAGATGGCTTACAACGGAAACATCTGTTGGACAGAATTCAAGCCCCGCTCAAGGATGTCCCCTGCGGTAGCACAGTCAACGCGACACCACGATGCACTACCGCCCGAGTGGAGGCTGAAATGCCGAGTGAAGAGACTGAAGTAGTCGTCGTCGGGGCGGGCCAGGCAGGCGTGGCCATGAGCGAGCACCTGGGAGCCCACGGTGTACCGCACCTCGTTCTGGAGCGGCACCGGATCGCCGAGCGATGGCGCTCCGAGCGGTGGGATTCCCTGGTCGCGAACGGGCCCGCGTGGCACGACCGGTTCCCGGGGCTGGAGTTCCCCGACGTGGCCCCCGACGCGTTCGCGTCCAAGGAGCAGATAGCGGACTACTTCGTCGCATACGCCGAGAAGATCGATGCCCCGGTCCGGTGCGGTGTCGAGGTGACCTCGGTGCGCAAGCACGCGGGCCGGCCCGGGTTCCGGGTCGAGACGTCGCAGGGCTCCATCGACGCGCGCTTCGTGGTGGCCGCGACCGGGCCGTTCCAGCGGCCGGTCATCCCGCCCATCGTCCCCGAAGGCGCCGTTCCCACACAGATCCACTCCAGCGGGTACCGCAACCCGGGGCAGTTGCCCGAGGGCGCCGTCCTCGTGGTCGGGGCGGGTTCCTCGGGGGTCCAGATCGCCGACGAGCTGCGCCGCTCCGGGCGGCGGGTCTTCCTCTCCGTCGGTCCGCACGACCGCCCGCCCCGCCAGTACCGCGGGCGTGACTTCTGCTGGTGGCTGGGTGTGCTCGGGCTCTGGGACGCGGAGACGCCGCCGCAAGGTGCCGAACATGTCACCATCGCGGTCAGCGGCGCCCGCGGCGGTCACACGGTGGACTTCCGTGCGCTGGCCGGCACCGGCATCGAGCTTGTCGGCCTGACCGCGTCCTACGACGACGGCGTGCTGCGCTTCGCACCGGACCTCGCCTCGAACATCGCGCTCGGCGACGCCAAGTACCTGGCACTTCTCCAGGCGGCCGACGCGTACGTCGAGCGCAACGGGCTCGACCTCCCCCAGGAGCCGGAGGCCCACGTCCTCGGTCCCGACCCGGAGTGCGTGACCGATCCCCGGCTCGAACTCGACCTGGCCGGGGCCGGGGTCACCTCGATCGTGTGGGCCACGGGGTTCGCCACCGATTACAGCTGGCTGGAGGTCGACGCGTTCGACGAGAGAGGCCGGCCCGACCAGCGACGCGGACTCTCCTCGGAGCCCGGCGTCTATTTCCTGGGCCTGCCCTGGCTCTCCCGGCGCGGATCGAGCTTCATCTGGGGGGCCTGGCACGACGCCAGGTACATCGCCGACCACATCGCGACCCGGCGGGGCTACCTCGCGTACGGCACCACCGACGGGCCCGGCGCCGCGCCGGCCGCCCCGGAGAACTGAGGAGCAGATGATGACCTCCGCCAACGAGAGCCGACCGGTGAAGGCCCCCGTCGTCGCCGGCGGGCACACCCGGATCCGCCCGTTCAACACGCGTGACACCTATCCCGAGCAGAACCTCGACAACGACCTGTGCCAAGCCGTCGTCGCCGGCAACACGGTGTATGTCCGAGGCCAGATCGGACAGGACCTCGACACCAGCGAGTCCGTGGGCATCGGCGATGCCGAAGCGCAGGCCGAACAGGCCATGGCGAACATCAAGATGCTGCTCGAAGAGGCGGGCAGCCGGATGGAGCACCTGGTCAAGCTGACGATCTACCTGATCGACCCGCGCTACCGCGAGGCGGTGTACCGCACCGTGGGCCGCTGGACCAAGGGCGTCCACCCGATCTCCACGGGCCTGGTGGTCTCCGCCCTGGCCCGCACCGAGTGGCTGTGCGAGATCGACGCGGTCGCGGTGATTCCCGAGGAGGAGCGGGCATGACGTTCTCCCTGGTGGTCCGCGACGGCGACAGGTTCGGTATGGCCGCCAGCTCGTCGAGTCCGGCGGTCGCGGCCCGGGTCGTCCATCTGCGCCCGGGGGTCGGCGCCGCCGCTTCGCAGAACATCACCGACCCGACGATCGGCACGAGTCTGCTGGAAGGGCTGGCGGAGCACGGCGACGCGGAACGCGCCCTGGCCGGCGTCACCGGCGCGGCGCGGCACGCGAAGAGCATCGAATACCGTCAGCTGACCGTGCTGGGCCGCTCCGGGCCGGGGTTCGCGTACAGCGGCTCCCGGACGCTGGGCACACATGCCTCGGCCACCGCGGAGGGGGCGGTGGCGGCCGGCAACATGCTGTGCGGCGAGCACATCCCCAGGGTCCTCCTGGACGCCTGGTCCGCCGCCACCGGAGAGCTGGAAGAGCGTCTGCTCGCCGCCATGAAGGCCGCCGTGGCGGCCGGCGGCGAGGAGGGCCCGGTGTACTCGGCGGGCCTGGCGGTCGTCGCGGACGTCGAGTGGCGGGTGACCGACTTGCGGGTGGACTGGGCCGAGGATCCCGTGGACCGGCTCGGCGAACTCCTCGACGTCTGGCTGCCGCAGCGGGACGATTACGTACGGCGCGGCCTCGACCCCGCCTCCTCCCCTTCGTACGGCGTCCCGGGCGACCTGTGATGGGCGGGCTGAAAGAGGCGGCCCGGCAGGCGGTCGAGCGGCACGCCGGGGAACTGATCGGCCTCTCCGAGCGGCTGCACGCCGACCCGGAGACCGCCTGGGAGGAGCACCGGGCAGCCGCCGCCGTACCCGGGCTGCTGGAGCGCGCCGGATTCGACGTCACCTCCTCCTACCTGGGGCTGGAGACCGCCTTCTTGGCCCGGTTCGGCAGCGGGCCCGTCCGGATCGCGCTGTGCGCCGAATACGACGCGCTGCCCGGCCTCGGCCACGCCTGCGGGCACAACCTCATCGCGGCGAGTTCGGTCGGCGCCGCGCTCGGCCTGGCCGCCGTCGCCGACGACGCCGGGCTCACCGTGGAGGTCTACGGCACCCCGGCCGAGGAGGGCGGCGGCGGCAAGATCGAGATGCTGGACCGTGGCGCCTTCGCGGGGGCCGACCTGGCGATGATGGTGCATCCGGCGCCGGTCGATGTGGCCGAGGCCCGTCCGTTCGCGGTCAGCCACTCGGAGGTCTCCTACACGGGGAGGTCCGCGCATGCCGCCGCCTACCCGGAGGCCGGGGTCAACGCGGCCGACGCCTTCACCGTGGCCCAGGTCGCCATCGGGCTGCTCCGCCAGCAGTTGCCTGCCTCGTCCAGGGTGCACGGTGTGGTGACGCACGCCGGGGACGCGCCGAACGCCATCCCCGAGCGTTCGCGGGGACGCTGGTACGTCAGGGCCGAGACCCTGGCCGAACTGGCCGAACTGGAGCCGCGCGTGGTGCGGGCCTTCGAGGCGGGCGCTCTGGCGACGGGATGCGAACTGGAGATCAGACCGGAGAGCAAGCCGTACGCGGAGTTCCGCACGGACGAGACCGCCCTGGGGCACTACCGTGCGAACGCCCTCGCCCTGGGCCGGAAGTTCGCGCCGCCCGGCCAGGCCGCACGGATGAACCGCGCTTCCACCGACATGGGCAACGTCTCGCAGGTGGTGCCGGCCATCCACCCCTACATCGGCATCGGGTCCCTGCCCGCCACCAACCATCAGCACGAGTTCGCCGCGTACTGCGTCGGCGGGACGGCGCAGCGCGCTCTGCTCGACGCGGCGGTCGCGCTGGCCTGGACCGGCGTGGACCGGTGCGCGCCGGCCGGGAGCGCGGCGTGACGGGGCGGCTCGCGGACGCGGCGGCACCGGCCGGCCGTGTGCCGCCGCCGGAGCCGGGCGGCCTTTCGCCCGGGTCCGGCCGGGCCGGGGCCGATCCGGGCGGTGCGCGATGACGGCCCCCGCACCCGGCCGGGCTCCGGGACCGGATGCGCCGGCCGCATCGGCTGTGGCGCGCCTGCCCGGTACTCCCGCCACCGCCGGAACCCGTCCCCGCTGGCGGCCGTCCGCCGCTCCCCTCCCTCCCCCACTCCCCGGAGGACACCCATGTCCCTGACCCCAGGCCCCCGGCCCAGTGCCCCGGCTGCCGCGAGGTACCGGACGGAACACGACATGCTCGGTGACGTCGAGGTGCCGGCCGACGCCTACTACGGGGCGCACACCGTGCGGGCGGTGGAGAACTTCCCCCTCACCGGGGAGACGCTTGCCGCCCGTCCGCACCTGATCCGGGCCCTGGCCGCGGTGAAGCACGCCGCGGCCGGCGCCAACGCCGACGTGGGCGCCCTCGACCCCGCGCTCGCCTCGGCCATCGCCGACGCCTGCGAAGGGATCCGTGACGGCGGGTTGCGGGACCAGTTCGTGGTGGACCTCATCCAGGGCGGTGCGGGCACGTCGGTCAACATGAACGCCAACGAGGTGATCGCCAACCGGGGCCTGGAGCTGCTGGGGCGGCCTCGCGGGGAATACTCCGTGCTGCATCCGCTCGACCATGTCAACCTCGGGCAGAGCACCAACGACGTCTATCCGACCGCGGTGAAACTGGCGCTGGACGCGCACATCGCCGAACTGCTCGCCGCCTTGGCCGGGCTGCGGGAGGCGTTCGCCGCCAAGGCCGCCGAGTTCGCGGATGTGCTCAAGATCGGCCGCACCCAGTTGCAGGACGCCGTGCCCATGACGCTGGGCCAGGAGTTCGGGGCGTTCGCCGCCACCTTGGCCGAGGACCAGCAGCGGCTCGCCGAGGCCCGGGTACTGCTGCACGAACTCAACCTCGGCGGCACCGCCATCGGCACCGGACTCAACGCACGCCCCGGCTACCGGGAGCGCGCGGTGGAGCGTCTGCGCCGGCTGACGGGGATACCGACGCTCATCTCCTCGCCCGACCTCATCGAGGCCACTCAGGACGTCGGCGTCTTCGTCCAGCTGTCCGGCGTGCTCAAGCGCGTCGCGGTGAAACTCTCCAAGATCTGCAACGACCTGCGTCTGCTGTCCTCGGGGCCGCAGGCCGGACTCGGCGAGATCTCCCTCCCCGCGCGCCAGGCCGGATCGTCCATCATGCCCGGCAAGGTCAATCCGGTGATCCCCGAGGCGGTCAACCAGATCGCGTTCGAGATCATCGGCAACGATGTGACTGTCACGCTCGCCGCGGAAGGCGGCCAGCTCCAGCTCAACGCCTTCGAGCCGGTGATCTACCGGAGCCTGAGCGCCGGCCTCGGCCACCTCACGGCGGGGATCGCGGTTCTCACCGAACACTGCGTGCGGGGCATCACCGTCAACCGGCGCCGGCTCGCGGAGACGGTCGCCGCCTCCACCGGCGTGGTCACCGCGCTCAGTCCGGTACTCGGCTACGAGACCGCCTGCGCCATCGCGCTGGAGGCACACCACACCGGCCGGCCCGCGCTGGACCTGGTCCGCGAGCGCGAGCTGCTGACCGAAGCCCGGCTCCGCGAGCTGACCAGCCCCGCCTCCCTGACCGGCCTGCCCGTGCCCTGACGCGGGCAGAGCGTCGGCGGCCCCGCACAGCTCCGCTTCTCCACCCATCCCACGAGGAGGCGCGCATGCCTACCTGTAACACCACGACGACGACCGAGGCCGAGGTGGCCACCGATGTGGTCGCACTGCGCAGGAGCGTCGCCGCGGGAGCCGTCGGCGTGTTCGTGCACTGGTTCGACTGGGCGGCCTACGCCTATCTCGCCGGTACCGTCGCGACCGTGTTCTTCCCGGCCGAGAACAGCACGACCGGACTGCTCGCGGTCTTCGGCGTGTTCGCCGTCTCCTTCGGCATCCGGCCGATCGGGGCCCTGGTGTTCGGTCCCCTCGGTGACAGGATCGGCCGCAAGCGGACCCTGTCCCTGGTCATCTTCATGATGTCGGGCGCGACCATGACGATCGGTCTGCTTCCCGGCTACGGCTCGATAGGGATCGCGGCGCCGGTGCTTTTGGTGGCCCTGCGGCTGATCCAGGGCTTCGCCGCGGGCGGCGAGTTCGGCAGCGCGGCCAGCTTCCTCGCCGAGAGCGCACCGCGGCGGCGCCGCGGATTCGGGGTGAGCTGGCTGGAGGTCGGCTCGCTGCTCGGCTTCCTCGCCGGCTCGTTCGTCTTCCTGCTGCTGTCCACCGGGCTCGATGACCACCAGCTCACCTCCTGGGGCTGGCGCATCCCCTTCCTCGTCTCCGGGCCGCTGGGCGTCATCGGCTTCATCATCCGCAACAAGATCGAGGACACCCCGGAGTACCGGGCCCTCGAAGCCAACGACACCGTCTCGCGCAGCCCCGCGCGGGAGCTGCTGCGCACCCACAAGCGGCAGCTGCTCCAGGCGGCGGGCCTGATGGCGGCGATGCACGTGCCCTTCTACGCGGTGCTGACCTACCTCGTCACCTACGAGACCGACCACCTGGGCCACACGGCCGACAGCGCGGCCCTGCTGTCCACCGTCATCTCGCTGCTGGGGCTGGTGCTCGTGCCGCTGTTCGGCAGGCTCTCCGACCGCGTGGGACGCAAGCCGGTGTTCATCGGGGCGACGGCGGCCCTGCTGGTCGTCTCCACCCCGGCCTTCCTCCTGATGCGGACCGGGCTCGCCGGAACGTGGGCCGCCGGTCTGCTGCTCGGCACGATCCTGGCGGCGATCCTCGGCACCTACGCGGTGTGGTCGGCGGAGATCTTCCCCACTCGTACGCGGCAGAGCGGGCTGTCCATCGCCTACAACATCACCGCCGCGCTGTTCGCCGGGACGGTGCCCTACCTGATGACCGTGCTCATCTCCTCGACGGGCAGCACTCTGGTGCCCGGCCCGTACCTGATGCTGTTCGCCGCGGGCGGCCTGGCCGCCGCCCTGTCCCTGAAGGAGACCGCCGGCTCCGCGCTGCTGCGCGCCGAGGACGTCCCCGACGCGCCTTCGGAACGGGGCCCGGAGGAGGAGCCCGAAGCGGTCGGCGCCCACAAGTGAGCACAGCGCGTTTCGTCGCGGCGCCCGGTGATCCACCGAAGCGTTCACCGGGCGCCGCCGCATAGGGTCGGGCAGGACACGGTTCACCAGGCACAAAGGGCTCGCATGACCGCACCGTTGGGTTTCACCCTTGTTCAGCTCCGGTACTTCCTGGTCGCGGCCGAGCGCGGCTCGATAACGGAGGCGTCGCTGGAGCTGCACATCGCGCAGTCCGCCGTGTCGTCGGCCATCTTCAACCTGGAACGGGATCTGCAGGCGCAGCTGTTCATCCGCCGGCGGGGCCGGGGGCTGACCCTGACACCGGCCGGGGAGAGGCTCCAGCAGCAGGCGCGGGATCTGCTGGCGCGCGCCCGGGATGTCGAACGGGAGGCGAGGGGAGACGGCGAGACCATCTCCGGGCCGGTGGCCGTCGGCTGTTTCGTGACCCTGGCCCCCTACTATCTGCCGCCCCTGTTCAGCGAGTGCACCAGACGCTATCCGAGCATCGAGATCGATGTGATGGAGGCGGAGACGGACCAGCTCGTCCACGCGCTGGCGGCGGGGCGCATCGACTTCGCTCTCACCTACGACCTGGGCCTGGCGGCGGAGCCGGAGCTGCACAGCGAGACCATCGCCCACGCACCGGCCTATGTCATCGTTTCAGCCCATCACCCGCTGGCCGGCCGGGAAAGTGTGGCGCTGACCGAACTGTCCGCCGAGCCGCTTGTCCTGCTGGACCTCCCGCACAGCCGCGACTACTTCCACTCACTGGTGGCCGCCCACGGCACCGCACCCGATGTCCGCTACCGCACCCGGAGCTATGAGACGGTGCGCTCCCTGGTGGCCCGGGGGCTCGGATATTCCGTCCTCAACCAGCGGCCGGCCACCAGTCAGACCTACAGCGGCGGCGATATCGCGGAACTTCACCTCCGGGACGCCGGTCCCCCGCTCGAAGTCCGGCTCGTCTCGATGGAGGGCGTGGCCCAGACCGCCCGCGCCCGAGCGGTGATGGACCTGCTGCGGGAGGTCACCGCCCGGCCCGCCGAGGTATGAGCCGCCGCCGCTCCCGGGGCGGGCGGGCCTACCGTGAACGGAGATTCAACGGGCCCGTACGCCCCGGGCGGCCTGGTCAGTGTGCCGTCACAGGATTTCGATTTCCTTCACCTTCGGCGGGCGGTTCGGGAAGGAGATCTCGTGCCACCGCGGGATTTTCACCGAATCGCCATTCGCGTCGTAGTAGATCAAGTCGTTATTGCCTGTGGAGATCTTGTCGACCCACCATCCTCCGAAGGAGGTCCTTCCGCGGTTCGCGTAGCAGTCCACGCTCTGCCGCCCGCCGTTGTGCGACCAGATCTTGAGGAAGTTCTCCCCGCCGCGGCAGGGAACATGGTCGATGGCCACAGCTGTGCCGGTCGGCACGGTGAGGCTGAACGCGGCGGCTACGGCGAACGCCACTGCCACGGAACGTGCGGCCTTCTTCGTCTTCGCGATCACAGGTTCTCCTTGCTCTGAATTCCGAACCGGGGGCCCAATTCGCAGCCACCATGAACCGCTTCGCGCCGAACACATTTCCGTTGAACCCGCCTCTGCGGACGACCCAACGGCTTGTCCCACGCTCGCGTAAATGAAGATCCTGTAAGGCCGTCGCACATGGCAATCGAGCGCGGAGTGCCCGACCGGAATACACCTATGAATGTCCCGATCACGCCCTATTGCTGCGGTTATCGCATTTCCGCACCGTGAATGGACGCCTCACATCCGAAAGGGCGCCCCGCACCCCTCCCACCCGGCGCTCGCACCGCTACGCGTACTGGGGCAACTCCAGCGCCGAGTGCGCCGAGTGCGCTTCCTCCGCACTCGCCGTGGCCAGCAGCCGGGCCGCCGCGTCCGGGTCGCGCAGCGCCTCGTTGCGGGCCTCCAGCATCTCTCGCGTCGTCGGCGTCACCACTGTGCCCCCGCTGGTGGCCAGCGCCTGGTTGCGCTCCGCGAAGGGCCGCATCCTGCGCTCGTACGCCGCGAAGGCGTCCCCGTGATCCGGATGCGTGGCGAGTTCACCGGCCAGCACGTACGCGCCCACCAGCGAGACGCTGGACCCCTGACCCGAGAGAAACGAGGTCGCGTGGGCGGCGTCGCCCGCCAGCGCCACGCGGCCCCGGGACCAGGTGGGCAGGTGGATCTGGCTCACGATGTCGAAGAAGAGGTCGTCGGCCTCCCGCATCGCCTCCACCAGGCGCGGCACGTGCCAGACCTGTTCCGGGAAGCGCGTGGCGACCAGGTCGCGTTGGGCCTTCGGGTCCCGGAACGCCTCGAAGGGCGGGGTCTCGCGGGTGAAGGTGAGGAAGCCGTGCAGGCGCTCGGCGGGCTCGTGGGCGTAGAGGACCGCGCTGCGTCCCGGCTCGTTCCAGATGACGCCCGTGTGCGCGAGTTCGAACTCGTTGGGCAGCGTGAAGCCCGCGAAGACGTGCCCGAGGTAGCGGTGGAAGGGCTCCTCGGGGCCGAAGACCAGGCGGCGCGTGTTCGAGTGCAGTCCGTCCGCTCCGATCACGAGGTCGAAGGTGCGGCGCGTGCCGCTGTCGAGGACGACGTGCACGGCGTCCCCGTCGTCTTCCAGCGTCGCGATCGAGTCGCCGAAGAGGAATTCGACCTGGTCCCGCAGCGGTGTGTAGAGGGCCTCGGCCAGATCGCCGCGCCGGATTTCGAGGTCGAGGCCCCCTTCGCCGCCGGTCACCTGCTCGGGCATCAGGGAGGCGACGGTCTCCCCCGCCGCGTCCACGAAGGTGATCCGCTGGGTGTCCACGTGCGCCTCGCGCAGCCGTGGCAGCAGGCCCATGCGGGCCACGACCTCGCGGGCCGTGCCCCGTATGTCGATCGCGTACCCGCCGCCGCGCACGGCGGCGGCCTTCTCGACGACGGTCACTTCGAAGCCGTACCGGTTGAGCCAGTACGCGAGAGCGGGGCCCGCGATACTCGCTCCGGAGATCAGTACGCGGCGGGCGGGCCGGGGTGCGTTGTTCATGGCGTGACACCTTTCGGCCGGGGCGTGCCCGGCATGAAGGCGGTACGTGCCGCACGAGCGGCAAAGATACGTACCTTAGATATCCTTATGGAGGCCATACGGCTCCCTTGTCGGGGGCGGCCGTCCCCCACGATATAGATACCTAACTCAGGTATGCAAATGGAGGTGTGATGCCCGCCGAGTCCCCCGGGCCGCCCGTACCGGACAACCCGCCCGCCGCCCTGCTCGCCATGCTGCCCCGGCTCACCCAACTCAGCGCCGCATTCACCAAGGGCCGGCTCACGGACCGGGCCACCGAGGCAGCCGGGCTCGCCGTCGACCGGCCCGCGATAGGGGTGCTGATGACCCTCCGCACGGCCGGCAAACCGCTGCGGGTCGGCGAAATCGCAGACCGTATGCAGGTCGTGGGCCCGCACGTCACCCGGCAGGTCCAGGCCCTGGAGAAGCGCGGCTTCGTACGCCGTGTCGCCGACCCGCACGACCGCCGGGCGAGCCTGATCGAACTGACCGAAGCAGGCATGGAGGGGGCCGACCGGTATGTGACCTCCCTGTTCGGCTGGTTCGACGAAGCCCTCACCGACTGGCCCGCACAGGACCGCGCCGACCTCACCCGACTCCTCGCCCGGCTCGTCGATGACGTCACCGCCCGGCTGGCGCGCTTCGAGGAGAACGGCGGGCACGGCGGGCACGGCGGGCACGGCACGAACGACCTGGGCTGAACAGGACGCCGCCCGGCCGGCCCGTTACGCGTCCGCCCCCGGGGCGCCGGTGCCCAGGAAGGCCCGGCTGTATGCCACCGGGGCGAGGCCCACACAGCGCACGTGGCGGCGCAGGTTGGCCGCGCTGCCCAGGCCGCCGGCGGCCGATATCCGCTCCACTCCACGGGCAGCGCCGTGGTCTCCAGCAGAAGCCGCGCACGGCGCACGCGCTCGCGCAGCAGCCAGCCCATGGGCGGCATCTCGACCGTCTCCTCGAAGCGGCGGGCCGGCGTGCGGCGGCTCACGCCCGCCTCACGTGCCAGGTCGTCGAGGACGACGTCGCTCGGACAGGCGATCGTGCCGTTGACGGGGGGCTACTACATCGCCACCGCGCTGCGCGTTGACCAGGTGTACGCCTTCGGTTTCGCCTCGGTCATCCTCGCGCTGGCGGTCGCGGCGAACCTGGCGGGGCTGCGACTGAGCGGTCGCATGCGGCTGGCGCTCTCGGGCGGTGTCGCGCTGCTGCTCCTGGCGGCGACGCTGTCGGCACTCCCCCACGTCCGCGCCGCGGCGTTCTCCTCCTTCGCGCCGCACGGCCTGTCCGGTATCGCCCACGGGGCCCGTCGTGCTGTTCTTCGCCTTCGCAGGCTGGGAGGCGGTCGCCCATCTGGCGGGCGAGTTCCGGGATGTACGCCGCGACCTGACCCGCGCGACCGTGGCCACCGTCGCCGTGGTCGTGGTCCTGTACCTGGGCGTCTCCTTCGCCGTCGTCGGTAACGGCACCTACGGCGATCCCCGGCTGGACCGGATCGCGGTGGGCCGGGTGCTCGGCGCGGGGCTGGGGTTCAGTGCCACCGTGGCCGCCGCCGTGCTCGCCACCGTGATCAGTCTCGGCACCACCAACGCCTTCATCGCGGCTGTCTCCCGGCTGGGCCTCGCACTGGGGCGCGACGGCTGGCTGCCCGCCCCTCTGGCGCGGCGCAACGGCCGCGAGGTCCCCGTGGCCGGTGTGCCGACGGTGGGCGCGATCGGTGCGGCCGGGCTGGCCGTGAGCCGGCTCGGCGGCTGGGGCACCGAGGGCATCGTCGGGCTCCCGGCGTCGCTGGTGCTGGTGACCTATCTCGTCGGCACCGCGGCCGGGGCACGTCTGCTGTCGGGCCGGCCCCGCGTCTGCGCCCTGACCGCGCTGGTCCTCACCGCGGTGATCACGCCCTTCGCCGCGGGGTACATCGCCGTCCCCGTACTCGTCGCGGTCCTCGCTCTCGCCTACCGGTGGCCCCGGTCCCGGCTTCCGGTGAGGCTGGGGTGAGCGTGCGGCGGCCGGGCACCCGCCTCGGGGGACAGCGCGAAAGCCGCGTACTGCGCGGGGTGGTGGACGGCCGAGCCCTGCGGTATCGCGGCGTTGCCTGCGCGCCCCACCGGCCGGTGAGCGGCGGTGGCGCCCGCCTGCCCCTACCCCCCAGGCCGTGGCCCGGTGTCCGCGACGCCTCGCGCTCCGGGCCGCCCTGCCCCCGGCGGGACACCCGCGGCACCAGCGAGAACTGCCTGCGCCTGGATGTCACAGCACCGCGCGGGGCGGTGCGCTCCGGGGACAGGCCCGGGAGTCCCGGCGACAGGCCCGTGAGGGTGTGGCTTCGCTGCGGCGGGTCCGTGGCGGCACGGGAAGCAGCGAGATCCATCCGGCCGGATGGCCGCCCGGGGGCAACGTCGTGGCCGTCTCTGTGGACTTCCGGCTCGGTGCCCTCGGCCTGTCCGGGCTTCCGGGGGTGCCCGGTTCGGGACTGTTCACGCTGCGCGACCAGCAGGCGGACGCGGGGCCCGACGGGCGCCTCCCACGCGGCCGAACCGCTGTACCTGTTCGACACCAAGGGCACGCCCACGCTGCGGACCTCGAGGGCCGTCCGCTGTCCTACACGGCCCGGGAGCGTCGGCCGGCGGACGAGATGACGGACGCCTGGACGTGGTTCGCACACACGGGGCGATCGGGGCCTGTCGGTACGCGGCCCACACCTCGGGCAATGGCGGATCAGGCCGGGGCCGCCCGCCGCCGGCTCCCCCATGTCGAGGTCCAACAGGACGACGTCCGGGGCCCGTTCGGTCACCCGCACGACGACCACGGCGCCGTCGCGCGCCTCCCCTGACGACTTCGATGCCCGTCAGGCCGCCGAGCCTCGTGGTCGTGCCTCGTCACATCGGGTGCTCGTGCTCCGGCGCACCATGCCAGTGACGCGGGGTGGTTCCGGTCTTCGGTCACGGGTTCCGGGAGCCGCGGGGAGGCCGGGAGGCCGGGAGGCCGGGCCCGGCCGGTCGGCTCAGGTGCGGGCGCAGTCGGGGCACAGGCCCCAGTAGGTCGTCTCGACCTCGGAGATGATGAACCCGTAGCGCTCGGCGGGCGGCAGGTCGGCCAGGGGGTCGCCGTCGGGGTGGACGTCACGGATCGCGCCGCAGCCCGAGCACACCAAGTGCTGGTGGGGACGGTGGGCGTTGGGGTCGTAGCGCTTGGCGCGGTCGTTGGTGGCCACCTCGATGACTTCGCCGAGCAGGACGAGTTCGCCGAGGGTGTTGTAGACGGTCGCGCGCGAGATTTCCGGCAGCCGGGCGGTGGCGCGCGCGAGCACCTCGTCGGCGGTGAGGTGGACGTGTTCGCCGTCGAGTACCTCGGCGACCACCCGGCGCTGGGCGGTCATCCGCCAGCCGCGTCGGCGAAGCCGGTCCAGCAGGTCACTCATGCCCACCAGCCTAACTGTGCGTCGTCTTCCGATTGGATCTGTACGGATCTGGTCGATGTATTGACTTGGATTTGGTCCATCGTAGGATCGGTTCCGGCGGCAGCCAAGGGACAGGCCAACAGCAGGGAAAACCCGTGACGTTTCAGGAAACGGGTCCGCTCACCACCGAATCCGGTGCCCTGGTCGCGGACAACCACAACGGCGGGCAGCGGGGCCCCGGCGGCCCGGTGCTCTTCCGCAGCCGGCACCTGTCGGCAGTGTGCTCACGCCATCGCCGTGAACGCGCCGTGCGTATACGCGCCGCCGGTGCCGGGATCGGCCGCACCGTCCGGCGACGGGCCCAGGGTCTCAACTGACCTGCTCCTCCCGTCTCCTGGCTTCTCCACCGGCCACATTTCCTGAAGTTTCTGAGCACCGGTTCCGCACAGTTCGGAAGGATTGCCATGACTGACAACCACGACGCGATCGTCACAGACCCGAAGCCGGAGGAGACAGGTGGCTGCCCGGTCGCGCACGAGCGCGCCCTCCACCCGACCCAGGGGGGCGGCGCCCGTCAGTGGTGGCCGCAGCGGCTCAACTTGAAGATCCTCGCCAAGAACCCTCCGGCGACCAACCCGCTGGGCGAGGAGTTCGACTACGCCGAGGCGTTCAAGAGCCTGGACCTCCCGGCGGTCAAGCGCGACATCGCCGAGGTGCTGACCACCTCACAGGACTGGTGGCCGGCCGACTTCGGCCACTACGGCCCGTTCATCATCCGGATGGCGTGGCACAGCGCGGGCACGTACCGCATCAACGACGGGCGCGGCGGCGCCGGTTCGGGCCAGCAGCGCTTCGCGCCGCTCAACAGCTGGCCGGACAACGCCAACCTCGACAAGGCCCGGCGCCTGCTGTGGCCGGTCAAGAAGAAGTACGGCAAGAACCTGTCCTGGGCGGACCTGCTGGTCCTCTCGGGCAATGTCGCTCTGGAGTCCATGGGCTGCGAGACCTTCGGTTTCGCCGGTGGCCGCGCGGATGTGTGGGAGCCGGAGGAGGACGTCTACTGGGGTCCCGAGACCGTGTGGCTCGACGATCAGCGCTACAGCGGCGACCGGCAGCTGGAAAACCCCCTCGGCGCGGTCCAGATGGGCCTCATCTACGTCAACCCGGAGGGCCCGAACGGCAATCCGGACCCGATCGCCGCGGCCCGCGACATCCGCGAGACCTTCCGGCGCATGGCGATGAACGACGAGGAGACCGTCGCGCTGATCGCCGGCGGCCACACCTTCGGCAAGACCCATGGAGCCGGCCCCGCCGACAATGTGGGACCCGATCCCGAAGCCGCGACGTTCGAGGAGCAGGGCCTGGGCTGGAAGAACGGCTACGGCACGGGCAAGGGCGCCGACACCATCACCTCCGGGCTGGAGGTGACCTGGACCAACCATCCGACCCGGTGGGACAACGGCTTCTTCGACAACCTCTTCGGCTACGAGTGGGAGCTGACCAAGAGCCCGGCCGGCGCCCATCAGTGGAAGCCGAAGAACGGCGCGGGCGAGGGCACGGTGCCGCACGCGCACGACGCGTCGAAGTCGATCGCCCCCTCGATGCTCACCACCGACCTGGCGCTGCGCTTCGACCCGGCCTACGAGCTGATCTCCCGCCGCTTCCACGAGAACCCGGCGGAGTTCGCGGACGCCTTCGCCCGGGCCTGGTACAAGCTGACCCACCGTGACATGGGCCCCAAGTCGCTGTACCTGGGCCCGGAGGTCCCGGAGGAGACCCTGCTGTGGCAGGACCCGCTGCCGGAGGCCGAAGGCGAGACGATCGACGCCTCCGACATCACGGCGCTCAAGGCCAAGCTCCTGGATTCCGGCCTGTCCGTCGCCCAGCTGGTGTCCACCGCGTGGGCGTCGGCCTCGACCTTCCGGGGCAGCGACAAGCGCGGCGGTGCCAACGGTGCCCGCATCCGCCTTGAGCCGCAGCGCGGCTGGGAGGCCAACGACCCCGACCAGCTGGCGCTCGTGCTGCGTTCGCTGGAGGGCGTGCGGGAGGAGTTCAACGCCTCCGCGGGTGCCAAGAAGGTCTCCCTGGCCGACCTCATCGTTCTCGGCGGTGTGGCGGCCGTGGAGCAGGCGGCGCGCGAAGCGGGCGTCGAGGTGCAGGTGCCGTTCACGCCGGGCCGGGTGGACGCGACGGAGGAGCACACCGATGCCGAGTCCTTCGAGGCGCTGGAGCCGTCCGCCGACGGGTTCCGCAACTACACCGGCAAGGGCGCCCGGCTGCCCGCCGAGTACCTGCTGCTGGACCGGGCGAACCTGCTCACCCTCAGCGCCCCCGAGATGACCGTACTGGTCGGCGGCCTGCGCGTCCTGGGCGCGAACCACCAGCAATCCCCGCTCGGCGTCTTCACCGCCACCCCCGGGGTGCTGACCAACGATTTCTTCGTCAACCTGCTGGACCTGGGCACGACGTGGAAGTCCGTCTCCGAGGACTCCCGCACCTTCGAGGGCCGCGACGCCGCCACGGGCGAGGCCAAGTGGACGGGCACGCGTGCCGACCTGGTCTTCGGCTCGAACTCGGAACTGCGCGCGCTCGCGGAGGTCTACGCGAGCGATGACGCGAAGGAGAAGTTCGTGCACGACTTCGTCGCCGCGTGGGACAAGGTCATGAACCTGGACAGGTTCGACCTGAGCTGACCACTGCGACCTCCCGGGCCGTCCCCCCTGCGGGCCGGGCCGGGAGGTGCGGATCGGCCGGGCCCCCGGTCAGTCAGGAGGGCCCCGGCCCCCCGTCATTTCCGTGGCGTAACGTGCCCGCATGACATCGGCGCCGTCCCGCTTTACCGCCGCACCCGGTCCATGGCGCGCGCCGCGTCACGGGCCGGGCGCGGCGTGCGCCGCGTCAACGGCAGGGGCCGGGACCGCACTTCGCGCGCGCGGGTCTGTCCCGAACCGGCGGATCGGGGATCCGCCCCGCCTCTTCCCTCTCTCCTCCGGACGCCCCCGCGCACGACGCGTGTGGCGGGACGCTCGGCAAACCGCCGGCCGCCGGCCTCTTCCCGGCCCTTCCCTGGGCGGCTGCTTGTGCGTGGGTGAGCCGCGGGCGGCCGATCCGGCCCCGGCTCCGCTACCGACCGACACCAGGAGTACGAAGTGACAGTCCAGAGCGCGGGCCGCCGCGTCGTCACCCACATGTGCCTCTCTCTCGACGGCCGTTACGCCCGGCCGTACAACCCCGACGACATGAGCTGGGCGATGCCGTACGCGCATTCCGATGTCGCCCGCGATCTGCTGACCAGCCTGTGGCAGCCGGCGACGACGGCGCTGCTCGGGCGGGTCAACGCCGAGGGGTTCCTCGGTTTCTGGCCCACGGTCATCGGCATGGCCGGCGCCGACCCGCGCGACGAGGGTTTCGCGAAGTGGCTCGTCGATACCGAGAAGGTGGTCCTCTCCACAACCCTCGCCCGGGCGCCGTGGGAGCGGACGGCGATCGTGGACAAACCGGCCGCCGAGGTGGTCACGGACCTCCAGGCGACCAGGGGCGGGGACATTCTCGTGCCCTCCAGCGCGAGCGTCATCAAGGCGCTGCTGGCGGCCGACAAGGTGGACCGGATGGCGCTCACCGTCTTCCCCGTCCTCCTCGGCGGCGGGCCGCGTCTGTTCGACGACGGTCTGCCCGAGGGCCGTTGGGCGCTCACCGGCCAGACCGCGGGTGAGCACGGCACGTTGGTCCTCGTCTACGACCGGGCCCGCTGAACTCCCGGAGGGGCCGCCCGCCGGACCGCGCGTTCCTCGGCCTCGGCGCACGGAGTTCGCCGTCCAGGACCCCGACTCCTGTTCGAGTTGATCATCTGGGGGTATCCTGCGGTGGGCTTGGCGAGCTGGTGCCCGAAAACCGGTGGTGGCCGAGTGGCATCCGCCTCTCCCGGCTGCCCCACTCGTCGGGCCGGCCGACGTGCGGCTGGGCTCACGCGGCTGGGACTGTGTCGTTTTTCTCCAGGATGAGATGGTGCTGGTGGTTCGACGGGAATCAACCGGAAGGGGGACTTCCCTTTCGGCCGACGGCAGTTGTCCCACCGAGGATCTGCGGGGCGTGCCCGAGCCGCCCATCGCGATCGGCTCCAGCCCTGATCCCCTCGTCGCCCTGTGGGGCTGCCCGAGCGACCAAATCCTGACCCCGGAGTCGATATGACCGCCGACGACCTCTTCGCGTCCACTGCCCCCTTCCACACGTCCGCCGCGCCCGGCACCCCACCGCCCGGATGTCCCGCGCACGCCGGTGCGGCCGATCGGCGGCTGTACGGCGAGAACGCCGAGCGCGACCCCATGGCCGTGTACGAACAGCTGCGCCAGCAGCACGGTTCCGTCGCGCCCGTGCTGCTGCACGGTGATCTGCCGGCCTGGCTGGTGCTGGGGCACAGGCAGAACCTTGAGGTGATGCAGACTCCCTCGGTCTTCTCCCGCGATTCGCGCCACTGGCGGGACATGAAGGAAGGCCGGGTCCCGGCCGATCATCCGCTGGTCCCGGTCACCGCCTGGCAGCCGCTGATCGTGTTCCTGGACGGCGAGGAGCACAAGCGGCTGCGGGCTGCGGTGACCAGGAGCCTGTCGCAGTTCGAGGCGCGCGGTATCCGCACCTACGTCACGCGCTACACCCACGAGTTGGTGGACGAGTTCGCCGGCGCGGGACGCGCCGACCTGGTGACGGAATTCGCCGAACAGCTCCCCCTGCGCGTGATGACGAAGCTGTTCGGCATGCTGGATGAGGGGCCCAGGTTCCGCGACGCGGTGCAGGACGCCCTCAAGGCCACCGCGTCCGCGGCGGCCAGCAACGACATCGTCACCCAGGGCCTGGCCGACCTGGTGGCGCGCAAGCAGCACACACCGGGCTTCGACCTTCCCTCGCTGCTGATGAACGACGCGGCCGGCCTCTCCCGCGAGGAAGTCCGGGAGCAGCTGCGGCTCATCCTCACGGCGGCGAATGAGACGACGGTCAATCTGCTGGCCAACACCCTGCGGGTCGTGCTCACCGACAGTGGCTTCCGTGGCGCTCTGTCCGGCGGACAGATGACGCTGCCGGACGGGCTGGAGCAGGTCATGTGGGACGACCCGCCGATGATGACCTTGCTGGGCCGGTGGGCCACGAGCGACACCCGGCTTGGAGAACAGCACATTCAGGCCGGTGACCTGCTGCTGCTCGGCCTGGCGGCCGGCAATGTGGACCCGACCATCCGGGATGAGGACACCGTTGTCCGGGGCAACCGGGGTCACCTGGCCTTCAGCGGCGGCACCCACGAGTGCCCCGGACAGGACCTCGGGCGCGGCATCGTGGAGACCGCGATCGATGTGCTGCTGTCGCGGCTGCCCGATCTGGAGCTGGCGGGGCCGAAGGAGGACCTGAGCTGGTCGTCCTCGCTGATGTACCGGAAACTCGACGCACTGCCCGTGAAGTTCACCCCCGTGCGCCGGGAGCTCACGCCCGCGCGGGCCGCGCACGATGCCGGTTCCGTCCGGTCCGTGCCGTCCTCGCCGGTGGCGACGCCGCCCGCCCCCGCGACCGCGGCGGCGTCCGGGAGCGGGGCCCCGTGGTGGAAGCCATGGGCGCGCCAGGGGTGAGACGGCCGCAGGAGCGGCGACAGGGCTCCGCGCGATCGGCGTTACCCAACGGCGTCGGAACACGCTGACGCCGCCCCTTCCCGCCCCCACCCCGCCTGCCCACGCCGGCCCACGGTGCCGTCGTCCGGGTACCGGCGTCCTGATCCCTGGAGCGCGATCTTGGATTCGAGTACGTCTCTCCCCTCGTTGCCCGCGGCGTTGGCGGCCCGCATCGCACACGGGCCGGAGCTGCCCGCGGTGCGCGACGGCGGCCTGACCCTGAAGTACAAAGATCTCGGCGTGCTGGCGGGGCGGGTGAGCGAGGCTTTGTCGGCCGCCGGCGTCCTGCCCGGGGATGCCGTGGGCATGCTGGGGGTGCGGTCCTGGGAGGCCACGGTCACGGCGGCGGGAATCCTGGGGGCGGGCGCGGTGTGTGTGCCGGTGGATGCCCAGTACCCCTCCGCCCGCTCGGCGGAGATGCTCGTGGGCGCCGGCGCCCGGATCGCCGTGGCGCTGTCCGGGCACGAGCCGCTCCGCCCCACGCCCTACCACCCCGTCACGTGGTACCGCTTCGCCGACCTGGCCGGCGAGCGCGCCCCGGACGCCGCGCACGCGCAGCCGGCTCCGGCGCCCTCGGGCGCGGGGCGCACCGGGGACGATGTTGCCTATGTGCTCTACACCTCGGGCACGACCGGCCACCCCAAGCCCGTGCTGTTCCCGCACCGCGCGGTGGCCCGGCTGGCGGGCCCGGCGCCGTGGGCGGCCGGGCCGGGCATGCGGGTCCTCCAGACCTTCGGACTCTCCTTCGACGGCTCGCTCTTCGAGACCTGGGCCACGCTGCTGGCCGGCGGCTGTCTCGTACCGGCGGGCCGCGACACCCTCCTGGACAGCGCGGCGCTGCGCGCCAAGCTGCGCGAAGAGGACCTCACGCACGTCTTCATGACGACGAGCCTGTTCCACCACACCGCGCGCTCGGCCCCGGACGCCTTCGCCGCGCTGGAGATGGTGCTGATCGGCGGAGAGGCCATGGACCCCGCCCTCACCCGGGCGGTGTGCGACGCGGGACGGCCGCGGTACCTCATCAACGGCTACGGACCGACCGAGGGCGGCATCATGGCCACGGCGCACGATGTGCCACGGCCCGCGGACGACGCCACCTCGGTGCCGATCGGCACCCCGGTCGCGGGCAGCACCATACGGCTGCTGCGGCCCGACGGGAGCCTCGCGGAGTCCGGCGAGGCGGGCGAGATCCACATCGGGGGCCCTGGGGTCGCGCTCGGCTATCGCGAAGCGCCCGAGGAGACGGACCGGTCGTTCGTCCTGGCCGACGACGCGCCCCCGGCCACCGGTACTCACCCCGCCCCGGTACGGCTCTACCGCACCGGGGACCGGGGACGCTGGAACGCGGACGGGACGCTGGAGTTCCTGGGCCGGACCGACCGGCAGGTGAAGATCCGCGGCTTCCGCGTCGAACTGGACGCCATCGAGGCGCAGTTGCGGGCCCTTCCCGGCGTGGCCGAGGCGGCTGTGCTCGTGCGCCAGGCCGACGGGGTGGGCAAGGGCCTCACGGGCTTCGTCACCCCCGCGCACCCGGGCCGGCCCCCCGTGCCCGAAGCGCTGCGCGCCCAGGCCGGAACCCGGCTTCCCGCACACGCCGTACCCGCCCCGATAGTGGTGCTGGACCACTTCCCGCTGACGCGCAACGGCAAGATCGACTACGCCGCGCTCAACGTCCGGGCCTCCGGGGCTGACGAGGGCGAGGCCGAGCCGCGCGTAGCGCAGCCCGTGGATCCGCTTGCCGCCATCTGGTCGGAGGTCCTGGGTATCCCGGTGACCGAGACCACCGACTTCTCCGCGGCGGGCGGCAACTCCCTGCTCGCCGCCCAGGTGATCACCCGGATCATCACCACCAGCGACCTGCCGCGCGCGCAGTTCGAGCCGCTGATGGGGCACTTGCTCAACACCCCCACGCTTGCCGCCTTCCGTGCCGCCGTGCGCGCTCCCGCCTCGGTGACGTCGGCCGAGCGCCCCGCGCACTTCGCCGAGGACGCCCGGCTCATCCGCCCGCTGCCTTCCCGGGCCACCGAGGAGGCACCGCCGCCCGCCGCCCAGGAAGGCGGGCGGCCGAAGAACGTACTGCTGACGGGAGCCACCGGTTTCGTCGGCGCCTTCCTCCTGGACCAGCTGCTGCGCGACACGAACGCGACCGTCCACTGCCTGATACGCGCCGCGGACGAGGACAAGGCCCGGCTGCGCATCGACGACACCTTCCGCAAGTACCGGCTGCCCCAGCCGCCGCACCACCGGATCCGCGTGGTGCCTGCCGACCTGGCCCGGTCCGGCCTGGGCCTGGCCCCCGGGGTGGCCGAGTCACTCGCCGAGACCGTGGACCTGGTGCTGCACAACGCGGCGCACGTCAACTTCCTCTACCCGTACGCCCAGTTGCGGGACACCAACGTGACCGCCGTGAGCACCCTCATCGAACTCGCCGCGCCCCGCCGGGTGCCGCTGCACTATGTGTCCACCACCGCGATCTTCGCCGGCAGCGGTGTCGGGGGCGTCCGGTACGTGGATGAGTTCTCACCGCTCAGCCACCCCGAACTGCTGAGCATGGGCTACCCGGAGACCAAGTGGGCGGCCGAGCGGATGCTGGCCGACGCGGCGGCCGAGGGGCTGCCCGTCACGGTCCACCGGCCGTACGAGATCACCGGGCACAGCCGTACCGGGGTGTGGAACACCACCGCGATATGTGCCGTCATCGACGCCATGGCCCGCCTCGGTGCCGCGCCCGGGGTGCCGCTTCCGCTGGATCTGGTGCCTGTCGATCACGTCGCGCGGGCGATCACCGGAATCGCCACCCGGATGCCGCGCCTGGGCGGTGCCGTGCACCTGACCAACCCCCGCCCGGCCACGCTGGGCGACATGGCCGACCGGATGCGCCTGGCCGGTTACGCGGTACGGGAGGTGGCCTACGGCGAGTGGGTGGAGATGCTGGGCGACCATGTCCGTGCCCATCCCACGGCCCCGATAGCCCCGTTCCTCCCCCTGTTCGTCACCCCGGCGCACGGAGCTGACTTCTCGGTCAAGGAGATGTACTTCGCCGGTGTCTTCCCCGACATCCTGCGCACCAGGACCGATGAAGTGTGGCCGGAATGGTCCCGTACGTGTCCGCCGGTGGACGCGGACCTGCTCGACCTGTACCTGACCTCCCTTCGCGAGAACGGCCTGCTACGGGCGGGAGCGGCGGCGCCGCGGACGAGCCAGGTCCACTGAGCGGCCCATCAACGAACTCCTTTGTGCCCGCACCGTTTCCC
This sequence comes from Streptomyces axinellae, assembly GCF_039532135.1. Taxonomy (NCBI): domain Bacteria; kingdom Bacillati; phylum Actinomycetota; class Actinomycetes; order Kitasatosporales; family Streptomycetaceae; genus Streptomyces; species Streptomyces axinellae. The sequence goes on along the minus strand of NZ_BAAARJ010000012.1, from coordinate 201,553 downwards.
GTGCCGCCCGGCTCTCCCGTATCGCGGTTGTCCGGTGTCACCGAACCGGAATATCTTGCCGGGGTGGATGACTTCACACGCTCCTGGACGGCGCTGCGCACGGCGGTGGCCGGGCTGTCGGACCAGGACTTCGCGCGGCCGTCCGGCTGCGCGGGCTGGCTCGTGCGCGATCTCGTGTGCCATCTGGTCATCGACGCCCAGGACGTCCTGATCACCCTGGTGACCCCCGCCGAGACCGAACCGACCCGCGACGCGGTGACCTACTGGGCCGCCACCGGGTCGCCGCCGTCCGGCGACGACCCGCTCGACGCGCTGACCGTCCGGCTGGCCGCCGCCTACCAGGAGCCCGGGCTGCTCAAGTTCCATCTGGATGACGTCGGTTCGGCTGCCGGCCGCGCCGCCGGACTCGCCGATCCCGGCCTGCGGGTCAGCACCCAGGGCGAGGTCCTCACCGCGGGCGACTACCTCGCCGCCTACGTCCTGGAGTGGACGCTGCACCACCTGGACCTGATCGCACACCTCCCGGCGGCGGCGCGACCGCCGACGCAGGGGCTCGCCCGGGCGCGCGCGATGCTGGAGGAGATCGCCGGGGCGGCGTTCCCCGCGTCCTTCTCCGACACGGACGCGTTGCGGGTGGGGACCGGGCGGCGGGCCCCGACCGAAGCGGAGGCGGCCGAACTGGCCGCGTGCGGCGGCGGGCTGGCCGGAAAGCTCCCGCTGGTCCTCGGCTGACCGCCCGCGGCCCGCCCGCCCCTTCGCCGCGGCGGGCCGCTAGTGCCCCTCCCGGCAAGCTTCGCCCCCTCGCGCCCCCCGGCACGCACTCCCCCAAGCTCTCAACTCCTCCCCCGGCCTTCGGCCGGGAGGGACCCCCAGCGCAGGGGGACCCAAACCAAGGGCTTTCGGCCGCCTTGCGCTCGCACGCTCCCCCACGCTCGGCTCCGCTCGCGCGGGCGGTGCCCCCACGACGACGCCCCTCGACGGGCGAACACTGCCGGCCACGGCACTAGTTCTCGGGGACGTCCTTGATGAACAGGATCCCGTCGCTTCCGTCCAAGTGGGCCGGATCGAGCGGGGCGTAGCCGAAGTACGGGGACACCCGGGGTGCGGGCCGCGTGTCGCCGAGGGCGGCGGTCAGCCGCAGGGTGTCGATGAGGCCGCGGTCCTCCGGGAGCGCGTACAGGAGTCCTTCGACGGTGTCCGGTGGCGGGGTGCCCACGCCCTGGTGCCGGAGTGTGCCGAGTGCCGTGGCCAGGAACGCGTACTTCGCACCCAGGTGGGCGCTCACGATCGCGCCCGCGCTCCACCACTCCACCGGGGGGCCGCCCATGTGGATCGTGCTCTTGTTCCGCTGGAGATGGCTGTTGTGGGCGTGGACCAGCACCGGGCCCCGCTCGGCGAGAGCGAGGAGATTTTCGGCCATCATCTGGCCGCGCAGTCCCACCAGCCATGCCATACGTCCCGGTGAGGTGTCGGCCATGCGGAAGTGGTAGCGCAGCAAGCCGGTGGCGGTGCGCGCGTACAGGCGCGCCCGCTCCCACTCGTGGCGCGCGGCGGAGGTGAGCGGGTGCGGCGGCTGTGTGTCCAGCAGCGCCGTCAGATCGTCGGCGAGCAGCCGCAGTTCCTTGGCCTGGGCCGTTTGTCCGGCCGAGCGGCCCGGGTCGGTCATCGCGGCCGGGTCGGTCCACCGGGCGTCGGGGCCGAGCAGTTCATCGAGGGCCTCCGCGGTGCAGGGGAGCAGGTGCGTGTCCACTCGTGCCGAGAGGTGGCCGTGGAGTGCGGTGAGGGCCTGCCGGGGGCTCGCGGCAGCGGTGATCTCCAGCGGTCCGTCGAAGCCGGCGAAGCGGATCCGTTCGGAGGCGGGCCGCCCCTCGTTGTAGGCGCGCATCCAGCGGACGAGGTCGCGGTTGGCCTCGGACACGTTGAACCATTCGTGGCTGAATCCATGCGCCATGGTCCTGTCGAGGGAGCCCGCGCCCGAGGTCACGTAGTCATCCACGACCAGACCCGCCAAGCAGTCGCTCTCCAGCGCGATCGTGCGGTAGCCCTCCCGCTCGACGAGTTGCCGGAAGAGTTCGTTGCGCGCCTCGGGCAGCGCGGCCTCGCCATGGACGGGCTCGCCCAGGGCGAGCAGCCGGGGCCGGGCGGGGAGCAGCTTCAAGGCGGCGGCGGCTTCGACGGCATGACTGATGTCTGCGATATCGGCGGTGGTCATGGCTTCAACGGTATCGTTGAACTTTCGGTGAAGACTTTTACGCGATAGCGGCAGGATCATGGGACAGAAGCTTCAAAGCGGTGAACGGCTCAGGCCGGTTGACCTGGCGCGTCGGCACGGCCTGTCCACGCAGGCGGTGCGGAACTACGAGGAGGCCGGCATCCTCCCGGCCGCCCGCCGCACGCCCCACGGCTACCGCACCTACACGCCGTTGCACGCGGAGGCTCTCCGCGCGTTCCTCGCCCTGGTGCCCGGCCACGGCCACCGGATGGCGACGTCGATCATGCGGTCCGTGCACCAGGGCACACCCGAGGAGGCGTTCCGTCTCATCGACGAGAGCCATGCCCAGTTGCTCGATGACCGGCGGACCCTGCGGGCCGTGGAGCGCGCCCTCCGTGACCTGGACCCCGCCGTCGTGTCCGTTCCGAGCGAGGTGTCCGGGAGCGCCGACAGGTTCATCGGGCCGCTGGCGAAAGACCTCGGCATCCGGCCCGCGACGCTGCGCAAATGGGAGCGTGCCGGGCTGGTGCGCCCGCGCCGCGACCCGCAGACCGGCTACCGCGTCTACGGCCAGGCCGACGTACGGGACGCGCGGATGGCGCACCAGCTCAGGCGGGGCGGCTACCTGCTGGAGCAGATCGCCCCGCTGATCGACCAGGTGCGGACGGCCCACGGGCTGGAGCCGCTGGAAGCCGCACTGCGGGACTGGCACGGCCGGCTGTCGGTCCGGGGGCGGGCGATGCTGGCCGGGGCCGCCGAGTTGGAGGCGTACCTGCGCCGGCGCGAATGAGACGACGGACGGTGGCCCGGGGCCTGGGAGGCCGTACTCCCCGCGCCGCCTCGGACTGGACCATCGGGCGACCGGGCCCCGGAGAGGGAACCCCCGGGAAGTGACCCGGGGGCCCGGGAAGGGACGCTGCCCGGGGCTCCCGGCCGTGCGGCCGGGAGCCCCGTCTCGTCTCAGCGTTCTCCTGGATTTCCGCGCCTCGCGGGCGCGGGCGCCATCGCAGGCACAGGCACAGGCGACGGCCGACGCCGGGCGGCAGGCCGATGACCGGCAGCCGCCCGACGCACTGTCACATGCGTTGGCCCAGCTCTCAGTTGGCGGGTGCGGGGCGAAGCCGGACCGGGAGGCTGCGGTGCCCGTTACTCATCAGCGAGGGCACCAGGCCCAGCTCTTCCACCGGGGTCGCCAGCTCAGCGAGCGGGAAGCGGGCGAAGAACTCCCGCAGCGCCGTGGTCGCCTCCAGCCGGGCCAGCGGCGCGCCCAGGCAGAAGTGCACGCCGTAGCCGAAGGCCAGGTGCTCCGGTCCCGGTGCCGTACGGGTCAGGTCGAAGACGTCCGCGCTCTCCCCGTGCCAGTCGGGGTGGCGGTTGGCCGCGGCGTACGAGGCCAGGATGGCCTCGCCCTTCTTGATGACCTGCCCGTCGGGCAGCGGTATGTCGCGGACGGCGTAGCGCAGCGGCAGGTGCTTGACCGCCGGTTCGTGCCGCAGAGTCTCTTCGACCACGTCGTCCCAGGAGGCGCGCCCCTCCCGGACATGGGCGAGCTGTTCCGGGTGGCTGAGCAGGGCCGCGATCGCCTGGTCCAGGAGGTTGACCGTGGTCTCGTAGCCCGCGCTGATCATCAGCAGCAGGGTGTCGCGCAGTTCGGTATGCGTCAGCGTGGAGCTGTCGCCCTCCTCGTCCTCGGCCGCGATCAGCAGCGAGGTCATGTCGTCGCCGGGCTCGACGCGCCGGGCTTCGATCAGCTCTTCCAGAACGGCGTAGAGGCGGACCGTGTTGGCGGCGGCTTCCTCGGTGGTGAGGTTGGTGGCGAAGAGGTTGTCGACGAGCGCGCGGAAGTCCTCGCTCTGCGCCTTGGGCAAGCCCAGGAGGTGGCTGATGACCCTGATGGGCAACGGATAGGCGAAACGTTCGCGCAGATCGACCGGCTCACCGGACGGTGTGCTCGCCAGCTCGTCCAGCAGCTCGTCCACGAGCCGCTCGACCGTCTCCTTGAGCGCGGTCACCCGTCGGGCGCTGAACGCGGGCGCCACCATCCGCCGCAGCCGCCGGTGTTCGCTGCCGAAGGCGGTGAACATGCTGTCGACAGCGACCCACAGCGCCAGCGGCCAGGTGGAAACGGCCTCTTCGAAGGCGGGCCAGTGCTGCTTGGCGTCCTTGGAGACATCGGGATCGGTCAGCAGCTTCTTCAAGAGCGCGGGATCGCTGACCGACCACGCCGTGACGCCGAGGATGTCCACACGAGCGGCCGGTCCCCGCGCGCGCAGCGCCTGGTGCTCGGCGTCGGGGTCGGCACTGGTCGGGTCGAGGACGAGGATGTCGGGCTGCTCGGACAAGGAGATTCTCCGTTTCGGCACTCAGGACAGGACTACGGGCGGGACAGGATCACGGGCGAGGACATCGCGGGCGCTCCCGATACCCCCGGGGCGAGACCGGGGCAAGATGACGGGCTTGTCCTCGTGCCCCGCTGGTCTCTGGACACACACCTGGCATCCATGCCCGCTCGGTACCGGCCGTAGGCGTGTAGATTACGGCCGGATCTGACGAGTGACCAGGCCGGGGACAAGGCAAGGGCGGGATAAGTCGGCCCAGGCCCCGGAGCGTTGCCTGATCGGAGCGTCAAGACGACACGTGCCTACCGGGGGTTGGGCCCGCTGTGCCGGTATGCCACTGCAGCCGTACGGAGTTGTGCCGGGCGACGCGGAGCAGCGGCGTCGCCCGGCATCGTGATGTCCGCGCCAGGGCCGGGGCGGTGGGGCCGTGCCCCCTGCCCGTGCAGGCGCGGGGTCAGGCTGGGGGCGGAATCACGCCGTGTGCAGGGTCAGACCGTAGCGGGCCAGGATCTCGTTGATCGGCTGGTACCAGGTCTCGCCTCCGCTGCCGCAGTTGCCCCAGCCGCCGGAGGTGACGCCCTGGGCCTGGTCACCGCTGATGAACGAGCCGCCGGAGTCGCCGGGTTCGGCGCACACGCTGGTCTTCGTCATCTCGTGCACGGCGCCCTGGCTGTAGTTGACGGTCTCGTTCTTGGCCAGCACATTGCCGCAATGCCAGTGCGAGGTGGAGCCCGAGCGGCAGATGGACGCGCCGACCGGGGCCTCGGCCGAGCCGCGCACCAGCTGGTCCGAGACCGTACCCCAGCCCAGGACGACCGGGACGGTCCACCAGCCGCTGCCGACGCTCACCCAGGCGTAGTCGTTGCCGGGGAACGAGGAGCCCTGGAACGTGCCGATGTGCGATTTGTCCCAGCCGGAGACCGCCGCTCCGGCCCCGCCGCAGTGGCCGGCGGTGACGAATCCGCCCTGCACCGAGAAGCCGATGGAGCAGCGGACGTTGCCCGTGTAGTAGGGGTCGCCTCCGACGGTGCCGGCGGCGAAGGTGCTGGGCCGGTGGGTTGTCGTCTTCACGCCGAGCGGTCCGGTGCGGCGGGCTTTCGCGAGAAAGTCCGAGGCGGCGGCCTTGTGTTGCTGCCCTGCCAAGATTTCGACGACGAGCTGGTTGGACTTCGGGTCCACATGCCAGCCGGTCACGCTTCGGGGAGCGTCGAGCGCGTCGAGGCGCTTCTTGGCCGCGTCGAGCTGCTTGGCGCTGCGCTTCACGATCTTGACTTCGGCACCGGCCGCCCGTACGTCCTCGGCCTTGCTCCGGCTGGTGAGGGCGACGGTGAGCCGGCCCGTTTCGGGTGTGAACCACGAGCCGCCGTACGAGGATCCGGCAGCGCGCCGCGCCTCCCGTTCGACGGCGGTAGCCTTCTTCTCCGCCTTGAGCCGCGCCTTGGCCTCGTCGCCGGAGAGGCCGAGATCGCGGTGCATGGCGGAGAGCAGACCTCCGGACGCGGGGGCTTTGCCGGCCGGAGCGGCCTCGTCCGTGGCCGAGGCAGGGATCAGCCCGGCTGTCGTCCATATCCCGGCGGCGAGGAGCACGGACAGCGCCGCGCTGAAAACCTTCGTGCGTCTCATGAGTTGGCCTTTCGTTGTTCCAGCTTCGTGGGGGTGGAACAGCAAAGCCTGGGAGCGCTCTCAGGTGATGCTCGGAGCGGAGCCTAACGAAGGACCATCAACAGGTCCATGCCAATACACGCGGAATCCTCCGCCTTCCGGGGCACGTGCGGCCCGCGGGGCGACGCAAGCTCACGCAGCGGGTCGCCGCAGGGGAACCCGAACCAACCCGGCGGCTCCAGTACTTCGCCGGCATGGCCCGTGGCACCGGAGACCCCCGCCCAGAGCGGACGCCCGGTTCCGTCCCTGAGCCGGTGAGAACGAAGATGACGCCGCGGGCGCCTCCCGGCCACTCTCCCGTCGCCCCTCCCCACATCGCGGCGCTACACCATGGCCGGCTGTAGCTCCCGCCGGAACAGCACCCCGGCTCGCCCGGACCCCGGCAGATTCACCACGCGTGCTTCCACCGACGTCGCGTCGTGGGCGAACGCGGGCGCAGAGGGTCATCTGACGGTTGTTTCCGCAACCGCGACCGGCACCCCGCACGTGGAGGGCGCCACCTCGAATGACGATGCCCCGTCACGCCTGATGATGACCGCCCCGCTCGTCGCGCCCCGTTCAGGGATTCCGGGGAGGTGACCCACTCGGCCTGAAGTCGAGAACCGTGCCGGGTGGGCGTAACCGACCGCAGAGGGCATGCCGCTCCCGGCGGCGGTAGGCATGATCCCCGAAACGGTGAGTTCGGGCCGCCCAGTGGTGTCAGGCCCCGGATACGGCCGTGCCGGGAGCGGACAGGTGGGTTCCGCTCGCCAAGGGCTTGGTCCACGGCTGTCGCGGTCGGTCCCGTCGCAGGCTCGCTCACTGTATGCGTGCCCGCGTCGAAGCCGTCGGCATCCACCGGCACCCGTCTCTCGGCACGCCCCACGCTGTTCGGGATTCACCTCAACGATTGTGTGTGCTCCTGACGTTCGCGGCACGCCCGATACCACGTTCCGGGGCGAGTCGGTCCCGCCAGCTGTGGGCCGGTCAGCGGGCCCCGCCCAGCAGGAGTTCCAGGAGCCGGCCGGCTGTCTGGAGACCCGCCTGTTCCTTCGCGGTCAACCGGCCGTCCGGGTCGTCGGCGGCCACGGCAGGGCCCGCGGTCAGGACCGTCGCGCAGATCAAAATGGCCAGGGCGGCCGGTACTCGACGCACCATCAATACTCCCCAAGAGACGCTGGGCTGACAATCAGTCCATCCACCCTGGGATACCGGGAGCCGCCCACCGCGCATTCCGCTCCCCCCGTCGGCCGGATACACCTCAACGGACCAGACGACAAGGGACACGCCCTGAGCGGTGGCCCCTTGGACAGTGGGCCGGGGCACCAGGGGCTAGGAAGAGACGGCGCCGGGGAGGGCGTCCAGTCGCTCTTCCAGCAGGCGTACCGCACCGGGCTGGCGGCCGGGGACCTGGCGGCGGAGGGCGAGGAGGGCGGGGGCCAGGCGGCGGGCCGTCGCGGGATCGCGCAGTTGCTCCCACTGGTGGTGGGCGCGATCCACCGCGGCCTCCACATCCTGGGCGTCCGCCGCCTCACCGCGCTCGACCCGCACCCGCGCCGCTGCCATCCACAACTCGCAGCTGCGCGTGGGGTCCTCGGCCAGGCGGGCCAGGTCGGCGCGTACTTCCAGCCAGTGCAGGGCGCCGTCGGAGGCGGCACCCTCCGCGCGCAGCGCCGCGCCCTCCCAGGCCGCCGCTATCGAGGCCGCCTCACCGTGGCGGCCCGCACGGGCCGCGGAGAAGATCGCCTCGTGCGGATCGGCCGGCGGGCCTCCCTGCGGCCGGTTGTGGCGCCCGTTGTACGGGGTCGCCTGCGGATCGTTGTGATGGCCGTTGTACGGGGTGGCCTGCGCTGCGCCGTTCACTGGTGTCCCGCCGTACGGGTCCGGGGCATGTGGGCCCGGGCCGGGCGGGCTGCCCGTACTCGCGCTCGTGCGCGTGCCCGCCGGAGCGGGCGGCAGCTGTGGGGGTGGCGGCATGTGGTGAGGCGCGGGCTCCCGCGTGGAGTGCGGCATCGGCTCCGGGCCCGACTCCGGTTCCGCACCGGGTGCCGGCACGGGCTCGGTCGCCGGCGGGAATCCGGATCCGGGCGCCGGGGGTGGTGTGGATGCCAGGGGCGCGTCCATCGGCTGAGGCACCGTCAGTGGGCCGCCGGCGGGGCCGGTCGCTCCGAAGCCCGCCGGGTCGGAGCCGGTCGTGTGGCGCCCGGCCGTGCCGGGGGCGGCCGTAGCGGCGGCCAGGAACACGGCGTCGGCCGGGCCCGCCTGGGCGGCGGCTTGGTCGTGCAGCGCGGGCAGGGGCGGGCGGGCCCCGCTGCGCCATACGCGGACGAACTCCTGGATGTAGGCGGGCGCGGCGGGCGGACGGCCGGGCTTGCGTCGCCAGCGGGGCGTCGCGCCTGCGGGGAAGACCCTGCCGTACATGGCCACGCCCTCCCCCACCGGCAGCCCCTCGCGGCCCAGCAGTTCCCAGGCGGCCGGGGCAGCGGCGAGGTCGAGGAGGAGTGTCGTGGTGCCGGGCGCGCGGGCCGCGAGTTCGTGCGTCAGCCAGGCCCAGGGCAGGGCGCTGTAGCGGATGGTGGAGGGGTTGGTGCGGGCCAGCGCGATGTGGATGCCGCCGCGCCGGGCGTCGGCGTGCAGCTCCGCGACGATGACGACGGTGAGCGGGCCCTCCGCCGCAGCCGCAGCGCGGAACCGTACCAGCACCGCTTGCGGGTCCACCGGGTCGGCCAGTTCGACCACACTGGCCGACTCCGTTCCCGTGAACACGCCGGCGGGCACGGCGGCCAGGCCGGGCAGCGCCGACGCCGCGTCCAGCACGCGTGCTTCGGATGCCGGAGCGGCAGCCAGGAGCAGCACCGTCCCCAACGCACCCTCCCCCAATGTCCCCACACCAGCACCTTAACCCCGGGGCGGGCGGTGTGGGATGCCGGATGCCCAGGTGGCCTGCGGGAGGGCGGCCTGCCGGGCGCTCGGGCCGGGTTTGTGCGGGATGCCGTGCCGGGTGTGCACGCTCCGCCGGGTCGCCGGAGGCGGACGCGCGAACGCCCCGCCGTTGTGGCGGGGCGTCCGGGCGGTCAAGGTGGCCGGGTCGGGCCGCCCTGGGGCGGAGGGCCGCCGGGGCGGGCCTCGGTGGGTGGAGAGGTCTCAGCGGTTCTTGCAGCGGTTGCCCGCCGCGGGGTTGAGAAGGCCGATGACGTTGATGCTGTTGCCGCACACGTTCGTCTGGACTTCCACGGGGACCTGAACGACGTTGCCGGAGAGAACCCCCGGCGACTTGGCTGCGCCGCCCATGGCTCCCGAGTCGGCAGACGCACCGGCCGCCCCGCCGAAGACGGCGGTGGCCGCGAGTCCTGTGGCGATGATCGCGGTACGGATCCGCATGGCGATCCTCCCTTGCTGTAAGTACAGAGTCGGGCCGACAATGCACGGTTCGCCGGGAGGGGAAACCGCTTAGGGGGCGAACGGTCCAAGCCGGTCACCCGTTCGGGGCGGCTGTGGGGGTTCGCGGGTGCCGGGAGGTGGTGCTCGGGGTGCCGGTGGGGCGGACGTACAGTCGGGCGGTATCCGGGCCGTGGCCGATGCGGCTCGCCACCGCTGGAAGGCGACCGTGACTGCGAACAACGAGCACCTGTCCCTGCTGGATCTGCCGCCGCTCGGGGCGGACCGTTTCGCGGCCGTCGAGGACAAGCTGGCGGTCCTCATGCGGACGCGCTCCGACGTCGTGACCATGCAGGGCGAGGCGCTGCTGCCGCTGGAGGCGTGCATCCGTTCGGTGGCGCGTCCCGGCAGTACGGCGCTGAACGTGGTGACGGGCCCCTACGGGGAGACGTTCGGGGGCTGGCTGCGCGCGTGCGGGGCCGAGGTGGTCACCGTCAGCGCGCCGTTCACGGGTGCGGTGACTCCACGGCAGGTGGCCGAGGCGCTGCGGGAGCACCCGGAGATCGGCCTGGTGAGTCTGGTGCACGCGGAGGCGGCCACCGGAAACACCAACCCCGTCGCCGAGATCGGCGCTCTGGTGCGGGAGCATGGTGCGCTGCTCATGCTCGACGCGGTCGCCTCGGTGGGGGCCGAGCCGCTGCTGACCGACGAGTGGGGCGTGGATCTGTGTGTCGTGGGGGGGCAGAAGGCGCTGGCGGGGCCCGCGGGGGTGTCGGCGGTCTCGGTGAGCGCGCGGGCCTGGGAGCGGATCGCGGCCAATGAACGGGCGCCGCGCCGTTCGTATCTGTCGCTGCTGGACTGGAAGGAGCGGTGGATCGACGCGGGTCGTACCGCGCTTCCGCACGCTCCGGCGCAGTTGGAGATGCTGGCGCTGGAGCAGGCCGTGGACCGGGTGGCGGACGAGGGACTTGAGGCGAGCGTGCGCAGGCACCGGGCCGCCTCGGCCGCGCTGCGTGCGGGGGTGCGTGAGCTGCCGGGGCTGGCTCCGTATGTGCTGCGCGACGAGGATGCCGCGCCTGCCGCGACGACGGTGCGCGCCGAGGGGGCCGTGGCGGCGGACGAGGTGGTCGCGGCGGCACTGGCGGCGGACGCGGCCGTTCCGCTTCAGGGTGCGGCGGGCCCGCTGGCCAAGGAGATGCTCCGGGTCAACCACTACGGCCGGGCGGCCGACCGCGCCGTCGTACTGGCTTGCCTGGCGGCGCTGGCGGCGGGCCTTGGCGCACTCGGCGTGATGCGGGAGCAGGACGGCGCTGATGCGGCGGAGCGGGCCGTGGCCGTCGCCGGTGCGGCGTGGGACGGGACAGCGGGGCGGTAGCCGAGGAGCCGCGGCGCCCGCCGGGCGGGATGCCCGGCGGGCGCGGGGGACGGCCGTCGCCCGGCGAGGCACCGGCCGGGGCGTCGGCCGGGCGCGTCAGGCCGATGTGGCGGCGCGGGGCGTGAGTTCGCGTTCGATCCGCTCCAGGCTCTTGCCGCGGGTCTCGGGAATGAACCGGAGCGTGAAGACGGTCAGCAGGGCGCACACCGCAGCGTAGAGCGTGAAGGTGCCGGCGCCGCCGAGCGTGTCCAGCAGGGTCAGGAACGTGAGGGAGACCAGGAAGTTCATCGTCCAGTTGGAGAACATCGTGGCGCTCATGGCCGTGCCGCGGATCCGCAGGGGGTACAGCTCGGAGGGGATGATGAAGACGACAACGTTGAGTGTGGTGGCGACGGCGGCGATGAACACGACCACGAACAGCACCGCGAGCCAGGCGAACGAGGAGCCCTGACCGCCTGCGGCCAAGGTCACGGCCAGTCCGGCGAGGGCCAGGCTCATCACGGCGGCGCCGCACGCCAGCAGCTTCTTGCGTCCGAACCGGTCCACGGCCAGCATTCCGACCGGGGTCATGAGCAGGTTGACGACACCTACCCCCACGGTCGCCAGGATGGACGAGGAGGAGCCGAGTCCGCTGCTCTGGAAAATCTTGGGCGCGTAGTAGATGACCGTGTTGACGCCCGATGCCTGGCCGAGGATCTGCAGGCCGACACCCGCGACGAGGGCGGGGCGCACCGAGCGGCCGGTCAGCGCACGCCAGCGTCCCGTGCGCGGCGCCGCGCTCTCGCGGTCTGTCGCTCCGGCGCTCATCTCGGCCAACTCCGCTTCCACGGCCGCCGTCCGGGGGCGACCGCGCAGCCGGGCGAGGACGGCGCGGGCCGCGTCGGTGCGGCCCTTGAGGGCGAGCCAGCGCGGGGATTCGGGCAGCAGCATCATGCCGACGCCGAAGAGGATGGCGGGCACCGCGGCCAGGCCGAACATCCAGCGCCAGCTGTGGGTGACGTTCTCCAGCGCGTAGTTGGCGACGTAGGCCAGCACGATGCCGAGGGTGATCATGAGCTGGTTGAGGCCGACGAGCCGTCCCCGGTAGCGGGGAGGCGCGACCTCGGCGATGAAGACCGGCACCAGGTTCGAGGCGGTGCCGATGCCCAGCCCGAGGACGACGCGGGAGGCCGTGAGGACCGCCGCGGAGGGCGCGAGGGCCGCGAGGAACGCGCCGAGGGTGAAGACGAGGGCGGAAGCGATCAGGACGGGGCGGCGGCCGTAGCGGTCGGACAGGTTGCCGGCGCCCGCGGCGCCGATCATGGCGCCGACCAGGATGGAGCTGACGACCACGCCCGAGCTGAAGGAGGACAGCCCGAAGTCCGACTCGATCGCGAGCAGCGCGCCGGAGATGACTCCGGTGTCGTAGCCGAACAGCAACCCGCCGAGCGCGGCGACCAGAGCTACGCCGGTCACCGGCCGCAGCCCGGCGGCGCCGTCGCTCCGCGTCACGGTCGTACCGAGTGACGCCATGGCACTTCCTCTCTCCACAACCCCCAATTGGACGGTACCAATCTGGCACTCGGCTTGGAAAAGAACAAGATTGAGCGTAATAATTTCTTCATTGGTTGGAACCTATTAGGGGCTCACTCACCCCGACGGGCCCCGAGAGTCGAAGTGGGGATGGTGCGACGTGGCCGGACAGGCCAAACACGAGGAGCTGCGGCAGGCGCTGCTGGCCGCGATGGCCGGATCGCCACCGCATACACCGCTCCCCACGGAGCGCGAGATCTCCGCGCGGCACGGTGTCTCGCGCAACACCGTGCGCCAGGCGCTGGACGCGCTGGAGGCGGCAGGCAGCGTCTACCGCGTGCAGGGGGCCGGCACGTTCGTGGCCCCGTCCGTGGTCTCCAAGTCGCTGTCGCTCACCTCCTTCTCCGAGGACATGCGCGCCCGCGACCTGGAGCCCGCCTCCCGGCTGCTGGCCGCGCAGACGGTACGCGCGGGACGGCGGATCGCCGAACAGCTGGGCATCGCGCCGGACGACGAGGTGGTCCGCGTCAGCCGGCTGCGGCTCGCCGACGGCTCCCCCATGTGCCTGGAGAACGTCCACCTGCCCGCCGCGCGCGTGCCCGGGCTCGCCGAGGAGGACCTGAGCGGCTCGCTCTACGATCTGCTCACCGAGCGCTACCGCCTCGACATCCGCTCCGCCGAGCAGATCGTCCGGGCCGTCGATCTGGACGAGACCGAATCGGCGCTGCTGGGCGTTCCGCCGGGCAGCGCGGGGCTGCGGGTGCGACGGGTCGGCCTGGATCGCCGCGAGTCCCCCGTCGAGGCGACCACCACGATCTATCGCGCCGACCGCTACGACATCCGCTTCACCGTCCGCCGGAGCCAGCCGTGAGCGCCGGGGCACGCCCGCTCATCGGCGTCGATGTCGGCGGAACGAAGATCGCGGCGGGGCTCGTGGCACCGGACGGCACCCTGCTGACCTCCCTCGTCCGCCCCACGCCCGCCGCGCTGGGCCCGGCCGCCGTACTCGACGCCGTCGCGGCGGCCATCGGCGAGCTGCCGGGCCACCAGGACGCGCGGGCGCTGGGCATCGGGACCGGCGGCGTCATCGACCGTGGCAGCGGCGTGGTGCTGTCGGCCAACGAGCTGCTGCCCGGCTGGGCCGGCACCCGGCTCGCCGAGGAGCTGAGCGCCCGGCTCGGGCTGCCGGTGGCCGCCGACAACGACGCCAACGTCTTCGCGCTGGCCGAACAGACCTACGGGGCGGGCGCCGGCTGCGACTCGGCGCTCTATGTGAGCGTCGGCACCGGTATCGGCGGCGGCCTGGTCACCGGCGGCCGACTGCTGCGCGGAGCGCACTGGAGCGCGGGCGAGTTCGGCCACATCGCCGTGCCCGAGGCCGCAGGACTGCCGTGCAACTGCGGCCTGAGCGGCCATCTGGAGGCCGTCGCCTCCGGACCGGCGCTCGCCGCGCTCTTCCGCGAGCTGAGCGGCGGTGCAAGGCCGGCGGACCTGCGCGAGGTCGCGGCACTGGCCGAAGACGGCGCGAGCGGCGACGCCGGGGCAGGGGCCGCACGCCGGGCCCTGTCGCAGGGCGCGGGGGCGCTGGGCCGGGCGCTCGCCGGGCTGGTCAACACCTTCGATCCGGAACGGGTCGTGATCGGCGGCGGAGTCGCCTCCATCGGCACCCCCTTCTGGCGGCCACTGACCGAAGCCTTCACGGCGGGGCTGCTGCCCGGCCCCTCCGGACTGCGGCCGGTACGCGCCGCGCTCGGTCCCCGCGCGGCCGTGATCGGCGCCGCCGCACTGCTCCTTGAGGACCGGGAGCCCGGCGGCCCGCACATCTCCCGCCCCTCGCACGCCCTCCGGACCTCCCCCGGCTCCGGGAACTCCACGCACCCCGAGGGCTCCGAGCAGCCCGAGCAGCCCCACGAAGGAGGAGCATGACCGAGAGCGCATCCGGCCGCGGGCAGCCCGTCAGCCGGACGACGATGCCCGCCGCCCACGCCGCCGGACTGCTGGAGAGCCTGCGCGGCCGGCTTGTCGTCTCCTGCCAGGCACCGCCCGGCGACCCGCTGCGCGCCCCCGCGCACATGGCGGCGATGGCCGCTTCGGTGGCCTCGGGCGCCCCGGTGGCCGCCGTGCGGGTGCAGGGCGTCGAGGACATCCGCGCGGTGCGGGCGGCCGTCGGGCTGCCCCTGATCGGGCTGTGGAAGGACGGCGCCGAGGGCGTCTACATCACGCCGACCGCCGGGCACGCGCGGGCGGTCGGGGACGCGGGCGCCGAGATCGTCGCCGTGGACGCCACCGCGCGCCCCCGTCCCGACGGGCGTCCGCTGAGCGAGACCATCGAGACGGTGCACGGCATGGGCGCATTGCTGATGGCCGATGTCTCCACCGTGGAGGAAGGTGTGGCAGCCGCCGCCGCGGGGGCGGACCTGGTCTCCACCACCTTGTCCGGCTACACCCCCTACAGCCGTCAGGCGCCTGGACCCGACCTGGACCTGGTCGGGGAACTGGCCCGGCGCCTTGAGGTTCCGGTGTGCGCGGAGGGCAGGCTGCACTCCCCCGAGCAGGCCCGCGCCGCCATGGACGCGGGAGCGTGGGCCGTGGTGGTGGGCGGCGCGATCACCGCGCCCGCCGCCATCGCCACCCGTTTCGCCGCGGCCCTCTCCTGAGCGCCTCGTTCGACGCTCCCGCCGCCGGACGGGACCCGGCGGCGGGGCTCGGCAGGTGGAGCCGGGCGGCTATTCGGGCCAGGGCGAGTCGAGGACGGTGCGTACGAAATCCCCGCGCCGGAAGTCCGGGTCGTAGTGGGCCAGTACGTCGGCCTTGACGTTGCCGAAGGTGGTTTCCGGCTTGGGCTCCACGCCGTCGGCGAAGGCCCGCAGGATGCGCTGCTTGAAGCCGGGCCGTGGATGCATGGCGACGACGGCGGCGCGGTCCTCCTCGCCGATGTCCTCGAAGCCGATGCCCAGGACGTCGTATTCGACGCCCGCGCTCACCAGCGCCACCTCCGGTTCCATGAACGCCGGGATGCCGGGGGTGGTGTGCAAGGCGATGGCTGTCCACACCCGGCGCACGCTGTCCTCGGGAACCTGGCGGGCCTGGAGGAAGCGGCGGGCCTCATCCGCACTGTCCACCTCGAAGCGGCGCCCGCTGTCGTGGAACTCCTCCCCCAGGCCCAGATCGTGGAAGAGGGCCGCCACATAGAGGAGTTCGGGGTCGAAACTCAGGTCGCGGTTGCGTCCCTGTAGCGCTCCGAAGAAGAAGACCCGGCGTGAGTGGTGGAAAATCAGGTCGCCGGTGGTGTCCCGTACGAGGTCGGTGGCCTCGGCCGCCAGCCGTGAATCCGGAACCCGTACGCCCTCGGGGCCGTGCCGCTCGCTCATCGTCTTCTCCCGCTCCTCCTGGCCTCGCGGCCGATTCCGGCCGTAGCGGCCCGCTCCGGTTCCGGTGCTTCGGGGTCAGTGGCCGCCGGGGGTGGGTTCGAGGACGAAGACCGGAATCTCGCGGTCGGTCTTGCGCTGGTAGTCGGCGTAGTCCGGATACGCCTCGACGGCGCGCTGCCACCACACGGCCTTCTCCTCGCCGGTGACCTCACGGGCCGTCATGTCCTGTCGCACCGGCCCGTCCTGAAGCTCGACCCGGGGGTCGGCCACCACGTTGAAATACCAGACCGGGTGCTTGGGAGCGCCGCCCAGGGAGGCGACGACGGCGTACTTGCCGTCGTGCTCGACCCGCATGAGGGGGCTCTTGCGCAGCTTGCCGCTCTTGGCGCCGCGCGTGGTCAGCACGATGACGGGCATGCCGCGCATCGTGGTGCCCTCGGTGCCGCCGGAGCTTTCGTACTGCTCGACCTGGTTCCGTACCCACTGCTCGGGGCTCGGCTCGTACTCTCCGCTGAGCGGCATGCTGTCTTCCGTCCTTCGTCTGCTCGACTGCTCGGCCTTCCGGCTGTCACCACGCCCGGCCGGCCGTCAGGGCCGCACGTGCGTGCGCGTGGGCGGTGGGCGCCGGCACCTCCCGGCTTATCACGCCCGGCCATTGTGTACACCCGGGCCCATGCGGACGGCCGAGGGTCCGACGGCGGGATAGCGTACGGGGGCGTGCGCTGAGCACGTGTGTTGTTGTTTGTCGACTCGGAGGAAATAACTCTCGTGGCCGGTATAGAGGACGCGCGCAAGACGTTTGACAAGTTCGACAAGAACGGGGACGGCTTCGTCACCCCCGTGGAGTTCCAGCAGGCCATGGTGGAGCTGGGTGACAGGCACTACACCGTGGGGCTGGCCGAGGCCATTCTCAGGACGCGGGACGGGAACGGCGACGGCGTGCTGTCGTTCGAGGAGTTCTTCGACCGGGCCAAGGAGCTCTGAGAGGGGCGGGGCGCCGACGCCGACGGTCGTACGGGACCGGAAGGTCCCCCGACCGCGCCGGCCGCGGCCGGCGCCCCGCGCACGGTCCGGGGCCGGGCCCGCGCGGGGTCTCGTGCGGGGTCTCGTCCGAAGTCCCGGTGGAGGCTTCCGGGGACGTCCGTCACCCCGTCACTTCGTCAGCGCCTCGGCAGCGGGCGGGCCCCGGGCGTCAACATCGCGTCAAGGCAAGGCGGCAACTCCCTTGCGCCGGGCATAACGTGAGGCGTGATGCCCCGGCCGCCTCCCCGGGCCGGGGCTTCCTGCCGCACCACCAGGAGGAGTCCCATGGAGCGGTCCCGCCCCGTCGGCGACCTGCTGTTCGTCCCGGTCCGGCGCGGGCCCGGCGGATGCGCCGGAGCCCGGCTGTTCCGTACGCCGGTCGGGCGGCGTACGGCGGTCGGCTTCACCAGTGAGCGGCGGCTGGCCGCCGCGCTGGGCCCCGCACAGCCCTGGCTCAGACTCTCCCGATCCGCTCTCCGCTCCCTCGTCTCGCCCTTGGGCGTCCGCTCGGTGACGGTCGATCCGCTGCTGGCCGGTCACGCGGTACGCGGCCCCGATCCGGCGGACAAGCCCTTGACAGCGGCGAGTTCGGCGGCTCCGGGCAGCTCCGTCGCCGGACAGGGGCCGGTGACGGTCCGTGATTTCTTTCCGGTGCAGGCGGCGCGGACGCCGAGGCGGGAGCCGTCGGGCGCGGCGGGGGATGCGAAGGCGACGATCCCGGAAGCCGTACCGGGCCCGGGGCCCGGTACGGTCGGCCGTCGGCGGAGTCCGCCCGGAGCCGGTGGCCACGCGGGCCGGTGATCTCCGCTTCAGTCGTCTCCGCCCGCAAGACTGCGGAGAATTGCGGCCCTCCCCGCTGCGGCCTCACGCCGAAGGGTTCTCGTCCCGGCGGCCCCAGCAGGTGATCAGGGGCGCGGTGGTGACGTCGAGGCTCTCTCCGGCCAGGCAGGCCAGGTGCTCGTCGATCTCGGTGTCCGTGGCCAGTTCCGTCTCGGTCAGCTGCCCGCGTACCTGCCGGACCGTCGCCGCCTCCAGCTCCCGGCCGGCGGCCGAGCTGAACGGGAAGTAGCCCTCGGCCTGTACGTGCCGGAGACCCGCGCCGCGCAGCAGGCCGGGGAGGGAGCGGCCGAAGGCCAGGTCCGCGCCCCGCTGGGCGAGCAGGGAGCGGAAGCCCCGGCGGACGCGTTCGGCCCGCTCCTCGGCCGCGCCGCCGCCGGCCGGGCAGGCGAGGGGCTGGAGCGCCGGGTCGGCGTCCTCCACGACCAGCCAGCCGCCGGGCCGCAGCGCCGAGACCAGCCGGCCCAGCACCTCGGCCCGGTCGGGCAGGTGCACCAGCACGAGGCGGGCGTGGACGAGGTCGAGGCCGGTGGCGGGCGGGTCCTCGCGGGTCACATCGTGCCGCAGCACCTCGGTGGCCGCCGTGTCCGGACCGGTCGGCAGGGTGCCGGGGCCGGTCAGCCAGGTGGTGTCGAGGTCTGTCGCCCACACGCGCCCGGCCGGCCCGACGCGCTTCGCGAGCCCGGCGGGCACCGAGGGCCCGCCCGCGCCGGCCTCCCAGCAGCGCCAGCCCGCGCCGAGCCCCAGCCGGTCGAGGTGGGCGAACGTCCAGGGGTCGAACAGCTCGGCGAACGCGTCGAAGCGCCGGCCCGCCTCTCGCCGCCGATTGTCGAGCAGATATCCGTCCTGTGCTCCCATGCGGCTCATGCTCGCACCTCGGACCCGGGCGGCCCCGCCCACTCCTCGTGGCACCTCGACGTCGCGCGCCAAAGTGGTGGACCGGGCCGAGAGGCCCCAGAGGGACCTAACGGATGGGCTTGACGGAGGGCGATTCGCGGGCGAGCAATTCGCGGGCGAACGGCTCCCAGTGCGCATAACTTTCCGGGTGCGCGGAGCGCTGCACCGCCTGGCACACCTCGCCGGGCGGCATTGCCTCCCACCCGCTGATCTGGAGAAGTCCCGGATTGGTACGGAACGTGGCCACGCCGTAGAACAATTTCGAGGCGGTGGCGACGTCGGTGATCTGCCGGGGGGTTCCCCATCCGGCGCTGGGGCGCTGCTGGAAGATTCCCAGGGAATCGTGATCTACCGGCTTGGTGTAATTGATGAAGTTCGATTCCTGCATCGCCGCCATCAACGCGATGACCCGCCCCCGTTCGGGAACACGGGCGCCCTTTCCGACGCCGATGACGGTGCGGGCGTTCGCGAGCTGTTGGCGCCCCAGGTCAGCGGCCGAGCGGAAGACCTGGTGCAGCTCGCTGTCGGGGGCGTTGAGCAGCGCTTTCGCGGTAGCCGGGTTCATCTCGCCGGTACGGCTGAGACCGTGCTCGGCCTGGAACCGTTCGAGTCCGCGCCCCTCGCCGGGCGCGGGCCCGGTGGCGGTGAGACCGTCGGCGGAAAGGGGACGGGCGGCGGCGACGGCAGCGGGCGAGGCGGCGGGAGGGGCGAGGAGGAGCGGCCAGGCGGCGAAAAGCGCGACGGCCGCGCCTTTCGCCGTTCTCATTTTCGACATGCCGCACGGATACGGCCCCTTGCCTTCTTTGTCAAGAGACTCGCCGCCACCGGGAATTGACGGTGATACAGCGCTTTTCCGCGCTTCTCCGCCAGATGGCCGCACGGCGTCGAGGCAGCCGGCCGACTCTCCTCCGGCTCTGATGCGAAGTATTTTCTGGAATCACCTGGGAATCGTTTCTCGGCGGCCTTCCTTCCGCCGGATATGCCGAGATCTCAGCCGCGGGTTCCGAAGCCGGGCAGGCCGGCGAGCCAGTCGAGCTGCGCCGCCTCGTGGTGTGAGCCGCCTCCCTCGTGGTCGTTGAACTCGTAGACCTCGATGCGCTTGTCGCCGCCCGCGTACGCGTTGAAGGCCGCGAAGACGGTGGAGGGCGGGCAGGTCTGGTCCTCCAGGGCCGTCGCGAACAGGGCGGGGGCACGGCCGCGCGCGGCGAGGTGCACGCCGTCGAAGTAGGACAGGGTGCGCCGTACGGTGGCGGCGCGGTCGCGGAAGGTCTTCAGGTAGTCGCCGATCTCGCGGTAGGGGCGCCGGTCGGTGAGGGTGAGGGCGCGGGGGAAATCGCAGAGGAACGGTACGTGCGGTGCGACGCCCGCCAGGTCCGGTATCAGCCCGCCGGCCGCCAGCGCGATACCGCCGCCCTGGCTGGTGCCGGTCACCACGGTGTGCGCGGCGTCCGTGAGCGGGTGGGAGCGGGCCGCTTCCACCGCGCGGACCGCGTCCGTGTACACGCGCCGGTAGTAGTAGTGGTCCGGGTCCTCGATACCGCGCGTCATGAAGCCGGGCAGCGACGGTCCGCTGCCCGCCGGGTCCGGGGTGTCGCCCCCGCCCCAGCCGGCGCCCTGGCCCCGGGTGTCCATCACGAAGTGCGCGTATCCGGCGCTCGCGTACAGCAGGTGGGTGTGCGGCAGCCCCCGGCCGCCACCGTATCCGGCGAACTCGACCACCAGCGGCAGGGGTTCACCTGCCCCCGCCGGCAACGTCAGCCAGGCGCGCACCGGATGCCCGCCGAACCCGGCGAAGCTGACGTCGTGGACCTGGACGGCCCGCAGTCGGCCCGCGACCGGTGTGAAGTCCGCGGCGAGCGGGTGGGCCCTGGCCTCCTCAAGTGTCCGCTCCCAGAAGGAGTCGAAGTCTTCGGGTTCGGCCGAGGCGCTGCGGTGGGTGTGCAACTGGTCGAGGGGCAGGTCGAACAGGGCCATGGAGGCTTCCCATCGGGTCGGGGACCGTCAGCACCGCACCGTAAGGGATCAACTGTGCGGGCCGGGAGTCCGGTACAGAGTTCGCGCACACCTCTTGACGCCCGGAAGCGGGCGCTCTCATAGTGGCGTTCATGCGCATTACTAATGCGCATTACCTGGAAGGATTCCGTTCGTGACCGAGGTACCTCGCAGCAGACCGGGCCGGAATCCGGCCGCCCGGCGGCCGGGCGCACGGCCGCGTCAGGCCGAGGTCGCCAAGGCGGCCGGGGTGTCCCAGGCGACCGTGTCCCTGGTACTCGGCGGCAAGGAGCGGGGTGCCACCATCTCCGACGAGACCAGGAGCCGGGTGCTCGACGTCGCGCGGGAACTCGGATACGCCCACGATCCGGCAGCCCGCCGCCTCGCCGCCGCCCGGAACAACCTGCTGGGCGTCTTCAGCTTCACCGCGACCTTCCCCACCGACGTGCAGCACTCGTACTACCCCTTCCTGGTGGGCGTCGAGCAGGAAGCCGCCGCGCGCGGCTACGACCTGGTGCTGTTCACCGGCTCCAGTTCCGGCGGCGCCGGCGCCGGGGTGCCGGACGCGCTGAGTCGGGTGCGGCTGGCCGACGGCTGTCTCTTCCTGGGCCGTCACGCTCCCACCGCCGAACTGCGGCGCCTGGTGGACGACGGCTTCCCCGTCGTCCACCTCGGCCGCAGGCAGGAACCGGAGGGGCTGGCCTGGGTGGGTGCCGACTACGTCAGCGCGAGCCGCGAGGTGGTCGCGCGGCTCGCCGCACAGGGGCACCGCCGCATCGTGCTCGTACGGGAGGACGACGAGGCCCCGGCCTCCACCGACCGCGAGCGCGGCATCCTTGAGGGCCTGGTGGCCGCCGGCCTGGAGGCCGGGGCGTGGACCGTCTTCCGCACCGCGGCTCCGGCCCGCTCCTTGACCGCCGCGCGGCTGCGCGCCTGGCGCGAGGACGGCGTCACCGCCGTCGTCGCGGAGGAGACCGACACCGGCGACGCGTGGCGGGCCCTGCTGGGCGCGGTCCGCGCGGCGGGCTGGACCTGCCCCGACGACATCAGTCTCGCCCTGCTCGGCGACCCGCCCGCCGACCTGGCCGGTGAACCCACCCCTACCGGCTTCGACATTCCGCGCAGCCGGCTGGGCGGGGCCGCCGTCCGCCGCCTGACCGCGCTCGTCGCCGGAGAGACCACGGACGAGCCGCTGGTGGTGTGTCCGCATCGCCCCGGCACCACCAGCGGCCCGCCCCGGTAAGGGCGCTCCTCCGTCTCCCCCGTCCCCCGCCATCCCCCTCCCCCGCACCTTCCCCCGTCCGTTCCTCCCCCGCCGCCCCGACCCGGCGGCGGGCAGCACCGCGCAGCACCATCTCGTACGCAAGGAGAGCATGTGACAAGGCAACCGGACATACTCGTCGTCGGCGGCGGACTCGGTGGCGTGGCTGCGGCGCTGGCCGCCTGCCGCGCGGGCCGGACGGTCGTCCTCACCGAGGAGACCGACTGGATCGGCGGACAGCTCACCTCGCAGGCGGTCCCTCCGGACGAGCACCCCTGGGTGGAGCAGTTCGGGATCACCGCCTCCTACCGGGCCCTGCGCGAGGCGATCCGGGACCACTACCGCACCTGGTACCCGCTGCGGGCCGAGGCGGCGGCGCCGCGCGACCTCAACCCCGGTGCCGGGCGGGTCAGCAAACTGTGCGCGGAGCCGCGCGCGGCGCTGGCCGCGCTGGAGGGCATGCTCGCCCCGCACCGCTCTGCGGGCCGGCTGACCGTGCTCACCGAGCACCGCCCCGTGGCCGCAGGGGCCGAGGGGGACCGGGTGCGCTCCGTCACGCTGGAGGATGTGCGCGGCGGCGGGCGGCGCACCCTCACCGCCTCGTACATCCTGGACGCCACCGAGACGGGCGAGTTGCTGGAACTGGCCGGTGTGGAGCACGTCCTGGGCGCCGAGGCGCGCGCCGAGCACGGCGAGC
This sequence comes from Streptomyces axinellae, assembly GCF_039532135.1. Lineage (NCBI taxonomy): Bacteria > Bacillati > Actinomycetota > Actinomycetes > Kitasatosporales > Streptomycetaceae > Streptomyces > Streptomyces axinellae. The sequence goes on along the minus strand of NZ_BAAARJ010000012.1, from coordinate 179,018 downwards.
CGCACGCCCCGCGGGAGGCCGACCCGCTGAACCAGCAGGGCATCACCTTCTGCTTCGCGCTCTCCCACCACGAGGGCGAGGACCACACCATCGACAAGCCCGCCGACTACGGCTTCTGGCGTGCCTACCGGCCGGACTTCTGGCCCGGACCGCTGCTCGGCTTCCTGGCACCGGACCCGCGCAGCCTGGAGAGCGTGCCGCGCACGTTCGTGCCGAACCCCCAGGTCGATCCGCTGGATGTCACCGCGGACCAGTCGGCGGACGCCGGTGACAAGGAACTCTTCGGCTTCCGCCGGATCCTGGCGCGGAAGCTGCACCGCGAGGGCGCCTTCGACTCCGATGTCACCCTGGTCAACTGGCCGCTGAACGACTACTGGCTCAAGCCGCTGATCGGCGGCGGCGAGCAGACCACCGCCGAGGCGCTGTACGAGGCCAAGCAGCTGTCCTTGTCGGTCCTGTACTGGCTCCAGACCGAGGCGCCCAGGCCCGACGGCGGCACCGGCTTCCCCGGCCTGCGGCTGCGCCCCGACATCACCGGCACGGCTGACGGCCTCGCCAAGGCCCCGTATGTGCGCGAGTCGCGCCGCATCAAGGCCGTCACCACCGTCACCGAGCACGATGTGGCGACCGAGATCGTCGGCCCGGCCGGCGGCACCCGCTACCGGGACTCGGTCGGCGTCGGCAGCTACCGCATCGACCTGCACCCCTCGACCGGCGGCGACAACTACATCGACATCGGCTCCGTGCCCTTCGAGATTCCGCTCGGCGCACTGATCCCGCGCCGTACCCGCAACCTGCTGCCCGCCGGGAAGAACATCGGCACCACGCACATCACCAACGGCTGCTACCGGCTGCACCCCGTCGAGTGGAACATCGGCGAGGTCGCGGGAGCGCTGGCGGCCCACTGCCTCGACGAAGGAGTCGAACCGCACGAGGTGCAGGCCGACGACAAGCGCTTCGACGTCTTCGCGGCCCTGCTCGACCGGTCCGGCATCGAGCGGCACTGGCCGCAGGTGCGCGGCTACTGAACCCCGGCGGGCCGGGGTGCGGCGCGCCCGGCCCGCAGCGGTGTGGTGCGCCGGGCGAAGCAGGTGGAGCTGCTTCGCCCGGCAACCGCCCGCGATCGCGCCGACCAGCACGAGGAGGTGCCCATCCCATGAACACCCACCGCATACGCGTCGGCATCGACGTGGGCGGAACCTTCACCGACGCCGTGGCCGTCGATGCCACGACTCTCGAACTGGTGGGGAAGGTGAAAGTCCCCACCAGCCACCACCATGCGGACGGGGTCGCCCACGGCATCGTCGAAGCACTCGACCGGCTGCTGAAGGAGACCGGTCAGGCGCCGCATGAGGTGACCTTCCTGGCACACGGCACGACCCAGGCTACCAACGCCCTGCTGGAGGGCGATGTGGCCAGGGTCGGGCTGATCGGCATCGGCGCCGGCGCCGGGGCGGCCTTCACCCGCAGGCTCGCCGCTCTCGCGAAACTCCAACTCACCCCGGGCCGCCGCTTCCCCCTCGTGTACGCGCATGTCGCCGACCCGGCGGACACCGCCGCCGTGCACCGCGCCGTGGGTCAGGTGACCGACGCCGGGGCGCAAGTGCTGGTCGCCACCGAGCCGTTCAGCGTGGACCGCCCCGAGGGCGAGGAGGCGGTGCGGGCGGCAGCCGGGGCCCGCGGGCTGCCGATGACGGCTGCCCACGACATCACCTCGCTCTACGGGCTGCACAAGCGCAGCCGTACCGCCGCCGTCAACGCCGCGATCTTGCCGAAGATGTTCGCCACCGCCGATCTGGTGGACGCCTCCATCGCCAAGGCCGGGGTGACCGCCCCGTTGATGGTGATGCGCTGTGACGGAGGTGTCATGTCGCTGGACGAGATGCGCCGCAGGCCGCTGCTCACGGTGTTGTCGGGGCCCGCCGCAGGTGTCGCGGGCGCACTGATGCAAGAGCGTGTCAGCGAGGGCGTGTTCCTGGAAACCGGGGGCACCTCCACGGACATCAGCGTCATCCGCCGCGGCAAGGTCGCGGTGCGGCACGCCCAGTTGCTGGGCAAAACCTCCTACCTGTCGGCGCTGGACGTGCGCACGGTCGGCGTGGGCGGCGGCTCGATGGTGCGGATGGCCGGCGGGAAGGTCACCGGCGTCGGGCCGCGCAGCGCCCACATCGCCGGTCTGCCCTACGCCTGCTTCGCCACGGCCGCGGACCTGGCCGGCGCCGAGCTGGCCACCGTCCGCCCGCTGCCGGAGGACGCCGGGGATCACGTCGTCCTGGACGCCGCAGGCGGTCGCTACGCGCTCACCCTCACGTGCGCGGCCAACGCCCTGGGCCGGGTGCCCGAGGGGGACTTCGCCCTCGCCGGCCGGGAGGTGGCCCGTGCGGCCCTGGCGCCGCTGGCCGCCGCGCTGGGAACGGACATCGACACCGCGGCGGCGCGGGTGCTGGATGCGGGCGCCGAGCAGGTCGGGAAGATCGTTGACACCATGATCGACGACTACCGCCTGGACAAGGACGCCGTGCTGCTGGTGGGCGGTGGGGGCGGTGCCGCCGCCGTCACCCCGCATCTCGCCGCCATGAGCGGGCGTACGGGCCGCATCGCCGCCCACAACGAGGTCATCAGCCCCATCGGCGTGGCTCTGGCGCTGATCCGCGAACAGGTCGAGCGGATCATTCCCGGCGCCGGACAGCAGGAGGTTCTCGCGGTGCGCGCGGAGGCCGAACAGGCCGTCGTGGCGCAGGGCGCGACCCCGGACGCCGTCGAGGTCGAGGTCACCGTGGACCCGCAGACCAACACCGTGCGGGCCATCGCCACCGGCGCCACCGAACTGCGCACCCAGGACCGCGCCCACCGCGCCGATGACGCGGAGCGCCGACGGCTGGCGGCGGACAGCCTGAAGGTGCCCGTGGGCCAGGTCGAGACCCTGGCCCAGGCCGGCGCGTACACGGTCTACGGCACCGAGCGGCGCCGCAGGCTGCGCGCGCCGCGACGTCCGGTGCGCGTCGTGGACGCGGACGGGGTCGTACGGCTGCACGCCGCCGACGCCCGGGTGGCGGCCACCACCGTCGGCGGCGCCCAACAGGCCCTGGCGCGGCTCGTGGAGGAGTCCACCGCGTACGGCGACGGCGGAGTGCGCGCCCCGGCACTGCGCCTGCTCGTCGGGTCCCGCATCGCCGACCTGTCCGGTGTACTCGATCCGCAGCCGCTGCTGGCCCTGGCCCGCACGGAGTTGGACGGGCGGCCCGCCGACGAGCCGGTCGTCGCCGTCGTCGAGGAGCGGTCGTGACCGGGCACCCCCGGCCACGCAGCGCCGCCGCCGGCCCGGTCACCGATCCCGCCGCAGTTCCGGGCACCGGTCCCGCCGCCGAGGACGATCTCGATCACGGGGTCCGCTACCTCGCCGCGATCCCCCTGCACGCGGGCCGGGACACGGCCACGCTGCGCCGATGGGCGCAGGCCGCCGCCGAGTTCGGCGCTTCCCTGCCGCCCGGGCCCGAAGAACCCTCCGTCCGGGTCGTGGAGCGCGACGGCGGCCTGGCGCGCGGCCTGCTGGCCCGATACACCTCGCGCCCGCCCGCCGTCGAGCTGTACACCGACGCCGTCGCGGAGGCCGAACGGCTCATCGACGCTCACGGGTGGCGTGCCTGGTTCCCGCCGGGCTCCGTCCGCGCCGCAGCCCTGGCCCACGAGGCCGTACACGACCGGCTCCACCACGGCCCCGGCCGGGCCGCGCTGAAGCGCTCCCTCGGCCATACCGCCCTGCGGCTGGGACGACTGCGCGTACCGGCGCACGTCGCCGGGGCCGAGGAACTCGCCGCCCACGCCTACGCACAGGCCGTCTGCGGGCTGGGCCGCAGCCCGCTCCTGCTGTCCGCCGCGCTGGCCGCCTCCACCACGCCGCCCCGAGAGAAGAAGTGAGCCATGGGCATCATCATCCTGCTCGTCATGGCGGCCGGTGTCGCCGCGATGCTCAGCAGAAAACTCCCCACCGCCTTCGCCCTCGTCCTGCTGGGTGTGGTGATCGCCTTCGTCGCGGGAGCGCCGCTGACGGGCAAGAACAGCGTCCTCGACACCGTCCTCCAAGAAGGCGCCCCGGCGCTGGCCGCGACGATGATCGCCATCTTGCTCGGATCCTGGCTGGGCAAGCTTCTCGATGAGACCGGTATCGCCGCCACGCTCGTGCGCAAGATCGTCGAATTCGGCGGGGACCGCCCCGCTCTCGTCGCCCTCGGTGTGCTGGTCGTCTCCATCCTCGTCGGCACCGTGACCGGCTCGGCGCCGGCCGCCATGCTCGCCGGGATCGTCGGCATCCCCGCCATGATCGCGGTCGGCGTCCCCAAAGTGACCGCCGCCGGAACCATCTTGATGGGCATCGCCGCCGGTATGCCGTTCGAGCTGCCGGTGTGGCAGTTCTTCTCCAGCGCCCTGGACCTGCCCGTCTCCGAGGTCCGCGGCTTCATGGTCAAGCTGTTCCCGTTCGCGCTCGCCGCCGCCGTGGCCTTCGTCCTGGTCGAGACCCGCAGGCGTGGGACCGAGCACACCTGGGCGTTCCGCACCCAGGCCCCCCGCACGCGATCTGCCAAGCGGCGCGCGGAACTCGGCGACGCGCCCTGGTACGCCCTGCTCGCCCCGCTCGTGCCCCTCGTTCTCGCCCTCGGCTTCGAGTTGGCGATCGTCCCCTCGCTGCTCGCGGGTGTGCTCTACGCGCTGGTGACCACGACCCGGCCGCGCGAGATGAACCGCAGGCTGCTGCGCACCCTTTACCGGAGTTTCGACGTGGCGGCGGCGCCGATCGCCTTGTTCGTGTCGATCGGCATTCTGCTGGCCGCGGTGAAACTGCCCGGCGCGGTCGAGGCGCTCGAACCGCTGGTGAAGGCGGTCAGCCCGCAGAATCCCGTGCTGTTCGTCGTGGTCTTCGCCCTGCTGGTGCCGCTGTGCCTCTACCGGGGCCCGCTGAACGTCTACGGCCTCGGCGCGGGCATCGCGGGCGTGCTCATCGCCGCCGGGATCTATCCCGCGGTCGCCGTCCTGGGCATCACCGCCTCCTACAACCAGGTCTTCGGCGTCGCCGACCCGACCAGCACCCAGACCGTATGGGCCGCCCAGTACGCGGGGGTGAGCCCCCAGCAGGTCATGGCACGCACCTTGCCCTACGTGTGGGCGGTCGCCCTCGGCGGCTTCTGCGTGGCGGCCACGCAGCTGTGATCCGTGCGGCGCCCACCGCGGTCCGTGCGTCGCCCGGCGTCGCCGGACCCGCCGCGCCCGCGCCCCTGTTCCCCGACCGTCCCTGGCACCGGAGGAAATCATGAACGAACCGCAGCGTCACGACAGACGGCTGATCCTGAAGGCCGCCGCCGGCTCTCTCGCCACCGCCGGCCTGGGCGCCTCCCCCGCTCTCGCGGCCCCGGCGGCCACGGCCCCGGGCGGCTTCCCCGACTACCGGTACGTCTCCACCCTGCTCACCCCCGGCGACCTGGACTACAACCCCACCGGCGAGATCATCTTCCCCTGTATCCGGGGCACATCCGGACGCGTCAAGAACGCCCTCGGCCGCTACTACCTGTACTACGCCCCGCACGATGCGCCCGGCGGCATCTGCCTCGCCTACGCCGACCACATCGAGGGCCCGTACACCGAGTACCCCCGCAACCCGATCGTCTCCCGCGACTGGCGACCGCACTACTCGGTCAGCCACGTCTCCTCACCGCACGTCATGTGGCACGAGCAGCAGCGGGAGATGTGGCTCTACTTCCACGGCGAGAACACCACGACGCGGCTCGCCCGGTCGGCCGACGGCATCCACTTCACCTACGACAAGACCGTCCTCACCACCGGCATGCTCCCGTCCGGCACCACCGAGACCTCCTACGCACGGGTCTTCCCTCACGAAATCCCGTCGAAGAAGGCGCACTTCGTGATGCTCTTCATGCTGAACAACACCACCGACCACCGTGACATCCACTGGGGCTGGTCGGCGGACGGCCGCAGTTGGGCCTTCGACCAGAAGCCGCTGATCCGCCACGGAGACGTGGGAGCCGTGAACGTGGGCGGCCCCCATCTCCTGACGCGCGGCGGCAGCGCCTTCGTCGTCTACAACAAGGACAAGGAGAGCGGCGGCGACCTCATGATCACCGAGGTCGGCAAGGACTTCACCCTCCGGCGCCACCTGGGCCGGTTCTACAACTCCTCCTCCGGAGCGCCGGACAACGGCCGCAGCGCCGCCCCCAGCTTCGGCACCGAGAACGGCGTCCCGTACATGGTCTACGAGTCCGGCGAACGCCTGGCCGGGAAGATCGCCGTAGCGCGCGGCCGGGCGGTTCAGGCTCGGCACCAGAGGGCCCGAGCCTGACTGAACGGTCTGCCGTAGCTCGCGGAGCACGGGCATACCGCAGTCCTGCCGAGACCTCCCCAGCGGGGGGCCGGCAGGACAACCGGTCTCGGCCGTCGCGACCGAAACCATGGAATTCTACTATCGCGGGGTTTTTCGCCGGACTGCCCTTCGAGCAAATGCTTTCGGAATCAAGCACTCCGGCGACGCCGGGTGCCCGTGCGCGCGACGAAGCGTGGACACGGAGAGTGGAGCCCTGCCCGTCCGCGAAGGGGAGGCTGGGGCGGGCAGGGAGTCAGTGGGGATGCCGGCGGGCCTCCTGGCGGCGAGTTCGACGCAGAGGCGCGTGCCGAGCGGACCGGGTCCGCGCCCGCCATCAGTCAGCCGCCGTAGAACCTCGGCGGACCGGAGGACGAGGCACGGCTGCTCATCTACCCGCCTTCTCATGTGGAGCATTGGCACTCGGCGGACTGTCACGCCGCGCAGCTGGGGCCGTGACCTTCGGCTCGGCGCGTACCTGGAGGACGGCGAATGCGGGCACGGACGGTACGAAGGCCAGGAACAGGATGGTGTTCGTGTACGGCGGCGGTGCGAAGAGGATCAGGTCGTAGCCGAGGTGCGCGGCAACGAGCCGAGCAGTTCGCGCTCGCGCCCAGGGTCGAAGGTTGGTGTCGGCCAGGACCACAATGGTTTTGCCCAACGTGATTCGCGGGCGGGGCGTCTCGGCTCCGTCACCCGCCCCTGGGCGCCCCGCAACCCTCTCCGCTTGGCCTGTGTCCGGGAGTGGAGGGCCCTCCACACTCCGCAGGACGCCATCCCGAGATACGAGCCACATTACTGGGGACGGTTCAGGCCCATCTGTATGAGGCCCCCTCAGCGCACCTGCCTCTTAGGGGACTTCGGAGCGGAGCGGATGTGCGCGGCGTTGGCAGCCGTTTGCCGGCTGAGCGCAGGCGAAGAGGGGTTCCTGCTTTCAGTTCCCGGCGGGAGATAGGAAGCCACGGATGTCACGGGCTTGTCGTCGCCGATGCCCTTCTGGATAAAGGCCGCCAATTTCGAGGGCGAGTAGCCAAGGTCCCCGGCAATTCGGGCGGCACGATACAGAGTGTCTCGCTTGGCGTCCTTCTGCACAGCATCCCGCTGCTCGCCCTGAGCCAACTCGCCTTGCCCGGCAGGATTCTGCACAGCAGCCTGCTTCTGACCGCGAGCCAGAATGGTTCGCATGGCAGCCATCTGCACAGCATCCCGCTGAGTAATCTTATCGACAGCAGCCTGCTCCGAGGCCGTGACCGGCCCGTTGCCGTCACCCCTCTCGACAGAAGTCGCCGGTTTCGAAGGCGAGCGGTCAAGTCCCCCGCGCCCCCTGACCTCTCGGGCGGCCTCGCCCTGAGCCCGGATGACCTGCCTGGCGGGTGACGGTCCGACAGTGACCTGTCTGGCAGCAATCCGCTCGAAAGTCATCCGCACGGCATTCTGCCCACCCTGAACCAACTCGTCCTGCTCGGCAGGCAGCTGCACAGCATTCCGCTGAGTAATCCTGTCGTCGACAGCAGCCTGCACCGGGGACTGCGGCGGAGGCATCGGCAGAGGCTTCTCCGATGGCCGGTTCACTCGGAAAGGCTTTTGTCGTGGTCTCGACGGCACAGCGATCTCCACTCAACTCGATCTTTTGCAACTTCCTCACCGCTCACAACGCATCTGCTCACCCGGCGGTTCACGCTGAGAACCTCCGGCTCGCCATTACAGCCCGCCGCGTAAAGACATCCGACGCTTCACATTGAGAACCTCCGACTTGCCGTCACAGCCCGCCGCAGAAGGGAGAATGCATCCAACTCCGCTTCTCGCAAAGGCACTTCATAGATGCTGCAGCCTACGCGATAGGGCGATACGGAGGGGCGCTGCGCGGCGCCGACGCGATTCGACTGTGACCGGAATTACAGATCCGAATGTGACCGGCATTACAGATTCGGCTGTGACCAGCATTACAGATCCGGCTGTGAACGGCATTACATGGAGGCGCGTTCAATGCGCCAATCCATACTGCGAGCGATCCCACTGCGAACAGGGAGCCCCACCAAGCCGGCCGGGCAGCCTCAACTCGCCCCGCCCCGCCGTGCGCCACAGCCGCACGGCATCCCGCACTGACGCTGTCACTCAAGGGACTGCCCCCGGCGTGGCCGGGCCGCGCCCCTGAGGGGTTCATCGCGGCCCGGGACGGGACACCACTATCCGTACGGGCCGCACTCTCGCTCACCCGTGCGCCCGCGCCCGCACCGCACGCCCGTGCTTTCTCACACTCTGGAGCTGGAGACATGTCCCAAGCCCCGTCCTTCGCCGTGATCTCCGGGGAACAGGTCGCCGCGGCCCTGCACGGCCGGGAATCGCAGGTCATCGCGCTGGTGGAGGCCGCCTACCGGACGCACGGCAAGGGTCTCACCGTCAATCCGGACTCCTGCTTCCTGCGCTTCCCCGACCGGCCCTCGTCCCGCATCATCGCGCTGCCCGCCTCGGTGAAGGGCGGCGTGAACGTGCACGGCATCAAGTGGATCTCCTCGTTCCCGGAGAACGTCGAGGCCGGTGTCCCGCGCGCCTCGGCCGTGCTCATCCTCAACGACCCCGACACCGGATACCCGTTCGCCTGCCTGGAGAGCTCCATCATCAGCGCGGCGCGCACCGCGGCCTCCGCCGCGCTGGCCGCCGGGACCCTGGCCGGGCGGCGCGGGTTACGCCCGCGCCGCGTCGGCATCCTGGGGGCGGGCCTGATCGCCCGCTACATCCACACCTATCTGACGGGCAGCGGGCTCTCGTTCGACGAGGTGGGGGTCTTCGACCTGAAGCGGGAGCACGCCGAGGGGCTCCGGGAACATCTGCTGAGCACGAGCGGCGGTGCCACGGTCACGGTGCACGACACTGCCGAGTCGCTGCTGACCTCCTCGGACCTGATCGTGCTGGCCACCGTCGCGGGTGAGCCGCACATTTTCGACCCCGGACTGTTCGCCCACCATCCGCTGGTGCTGCACATTTCACTGCGCGACCTCGCGCCCGAGATCATCACGGCCTCCTGCAACGTCGTCGACGACATCGACCACTGCCTGAAGGCGGACACCTCGCCGCACCTGGCCGAGCAGCGCACCGGCGGGCGCGACTTTCTCGACGGCACGCTCTTCGACGTACTGGAAGGCCGGGTCGGCGTCCCTGCCGACCGGCCGGTGATCTTCTCGCCCTTCGGCCTGGGCGTGCTCGACATGGCGGTGGCGAAACACGTCTACGACACGGTGGCGGAGTCCGGAGAACTCGCCACCGTGCCGGGCTTCTTCCATGAAATGCGGCGCTACGGCTGACGCCTCCCAAGGCGCGCCGGGGTGCCGCTGTGCGCCGGAAGGCCGTCGCGCACCGGGGAGGCCGTCCGTTGTGCGCCGGGATACAGGTGCAGCCCTGTCACCGTGACAGGGCTGCGCGGGGTGGCCGGTGCGTGCCGGGCGAGCGGGTGGGCTCGCCCGCACGGAGCCTCAGTTGGCCGGAGTGGCCGGGGCGCCCGGCCGGGGCGGAGTGACTCAGTAGGCGGAGTTGACCTTGTCCATGGAGCCGTAGCGGTCGGCCGCGTAGTTGCAGGCGGCGACGATGTTGGCGACCGGGTCGGTCAGCTTATCGGCGGTGCCCTTGACGTGGTACTGGTCGAACGTCGGCTGGATCACCTGGAGCAGGCCCTTGGACGGCGTGCCCTTCTTGGCGTTGACATCCCAGCCGTTCATGGCGTTCGGGTCACCGGCCGACTCACGGATGATGTTCTTCTTGATGCCCTCGTAGGAGCCCGGGATGTGGTGCTTCTTCATGATGGCCCGCGCCTCACGGATCCAGCCGTCCAGGTTGTCGGCATACCCCTTGGCGCCGGCCTTGTCGGCCTTGTGAGCCTTCGCGGCCTTCGCGGCCTGGGCGTCCACGTGCTGGGCAGTGGTCGCGGCGGTCTGGACGCTCACCGGCTTGTCAGCGGGCTTGGCCGCGCCCTCGGCGGCGTGGGCGGTACCGGAGAGGGCGGAGACCGCGATGGCCGCGGTGCCCACGGCGGTACCGCCGACGGTGGCGAGACGGGCGAACTTGGCGTTGCGGGTGATGCCGGTGATCGCAGTACGCATTCGAGCGGAAGCCTTTCGCAGGGGACGTGTCGGTCGCGGGTGCCGGGAGAGGCGGTGGCGGACCGGGTTCGTTCCCGACGCCGTGCGACCTGGCCCCCACCGTGGAGGTCACCCCCCAGGGGGAACAAATATGTGACGTACTATCCGCTTTCGTCCGACTTTGACTGCCGAACGGACGACGAACGCCAGCAGACCGATCCACCCATACCGGACATACGAAGCCGCTTCGTGAGTGACGTGGCTCCTATGGGTCGCTTCACATCTCCGGGCCCTCGCCCTCACCGCGTGCCAGGGCGCATGAGCGCACCGTTCACCGGTCGGCCCGCTCCGGAACCCCGCCGCGAGCACCCCGAACAGATCAGGCACCCCGCGCACGCCCGCCCGGCCCCGAGGCGCGCTCGGGACCGGAGAGCGGCACAGCGCGGGGCGCCGGCACAGGAGTCGCGGCGCCGACACGGGAGCCGGGGCGGCCGACACGGGAGCCGGGGCGGCCGACACGGGAGCCGGGGCGCCGACACGAGGCCGTACCGGTCGGGGATCGGCACGGCGGGCCCCGCTGCCCGTCAGGCCGTCGCGGGCCGTGGGGCGGGCGGCGCGGAGGGGGCCAGCCGGCCCGTGCGGCGCAACCCGTAGAGCGCGGCGGAGCATGCGAGGCCGAGCGCCGTCAAAGCCACCCACGGCAGCGCGGGCATCCCCGCCGCGCGTGCGGCGTCGAGTGCGGCGCCGGTGAGGAGGTTACCCAGAGTGATGCCAACTCCGCAGATGGTGTTGTAGAACCCGTAGTGCGTGGCGACGAGGCGATCGCCGGAGAGGCGGACGATCGTGTCCATCTCGAAGGGGAACGCCAGCATCGTGCCGAATGCGAGCAACAGCGCGGCGAGCGCGCCGGGGATCGCCGCGAGCAGCCAGCGCCCCGCCCCCTCCTCCGGCACCGGCACAGCCGTCGAGGCCAGCAGTGGCAAGAACGCGGCCCCCATACAGGCGAGCCCGCGCGCCAATGCCTGGCCGGGCTCCACCCTGGCCCCGCACCAGGCGGTGACCCTCGTCTGGAAGAGGATCGTGCTCAGCCCCGAGACCGCGAACAGCAGCGCCACCGCCACCGTTCCCGGCTGGCCCGCGCCGCTCAGCCGCCGGACCTCCAGCGGCAGGGAGAGGTAGACCTGGAAGGACAGTACATAGGAGCCGATCATGGCCGTGGAGAAGAGGAGGAACGGCCGATTGGCGGCGATCCCGCGCCACTGGGCGAGCACGCTCTCCCGCTTGCCCGCCCCTCGGCCCTGGCCCTGCCCTCCGCGGGCGGGCAGCGCGCGGAGCTGGACCAGGCTCAACGCGGCGAAGATTCCGGCCGCCACCAGGCAGGTGACCTGGAAATCGATACCGGTCAACACCATGCCCACGAGGGGGCCGAGCAGGATTCCGGCCTGGTAGAAGACCTGGAACAGAGCGAACGCCTCGACCCTGCGCTCCCCCGCGCCGGCCGCCAGATAGGCCCGGACCGCCGGGTTGAACAGCGCTCCCGCGAGCCCCGTCGCGGCCGAGGCGGCGAAGAGCGCGGGCAGCGACTCGACGAGTCCGAGCGTCGCGAAGCCGAGCGTGCGCAGCACACAACCGGCCACGATCAGGGGCTTGTAGCCGAACCGGTCGGCCAGCGCGCCCCCGAAGAGGAACATGCCCTGCTGGCTGAAATTGCGCACGCCCAGGATGAACCCGGTCAGCCAGCCGGCCAGCGCCAGCGTGCCGGACAGATGCTGCGCCAGGTAGGGCATCAGCATGTAGAAGCCCAGGTTGATGGTGAACTGGTTGACCATCAGGAGCTGGACACCGCGTTCGTAGGAGCGCAGCTGCGCGAGGTTCCCCTTCACCGGGCACCTCCCGCGAGCGGGTCCACGACGAGGGCGCACCGCGTCCAGGCCACCGCCTCCTTCTCGTCCGGGCGGCCCAGCGTCTCCGGTTCCGGCGCGGGCGCGGCGCCCAGCAGACCGTGCCGGGCGCAGTAGTCGTCGTCGTAGACGGTCGAGAGGTAGCGCTGCGGACCGTCCGGGAAGATCGCCACCACCCGTGCGTCGCAGGGCAGTTGGCGGGCAACCCAGCCCGCGACCAGTGCCACCGCGCCCACGCTCCAGCCGCCGGTCGTGTAGTGCGAAGCGGCCAGCCGGCGGCACGCCCATACCGCTTCGGGGGCGGCCACCCAGTGCACCTCGGCGAAGTGCTCGTAGGCGACGTTGCGCGGGTGGATGCTGGAGCCGAGCCCGCGCATCAGCCGGGTACGCGCGGGCTGTCCGAAGATGGTCGAGCCGGTCGTATCGACACCGACCAGCCGCATGCCGGGGTAGAGCTGGCGCAGCACACGGGAGACGCCCGCGGAATGACCGCCGGTACCCACACTGCACACCAGGGCGTCGATATGCCCTACCTGGGCGGCGAGTTCGAGGGCGAGCGAGGTGTAGGCGCTCGTGTTGTCGGGGTTGTTGTACTGGTCCGGGCACCAGGCGCCGGGCTCCCGCGCCAGCAGCTCGCGCACGCGCTCGCGGCGCGCCTGCTGCCAGCCGCCCACGGGATGGGGCTCGGTGACGATCTCGACCCGCGCCCCGTAGGCGCTCAGCAGACGGGACATGGACGGCTCCAGGCCCGGATCGGTGACGAGGGTGACGGGGTGCCCGTGGACGAGTCCGGCCAGGGCCAGCCCCAGCCCCAGCGTGCCGCTGGTGGACTCGACGATCCGGGCCCCCCGCGCCAACTCCCCGCGCGCTCGGGCCCGTTCGACCATGTGCAGGCCGGGGCGGTCCTTGATACCGCCCGGGTTGAAGCCTTCCAGCTTCGCCCAGAAGCCCCGGTCCGGCGGCGTGAACGGCTCGCAGACCCGCACCACGGGCGTGTTGCCCACGAGGCCGGACAGCTGCGGCCGAATCGGGAGGACGGCGTGGGTGGCCGTGGTCAAAGACTGATGCATGTCGCTCTCATTCGGTACCCCGCCCCGCGCCCCGTTCGATGCTCCAGAACGGGTCCGGCGGGCAGCGGGTATCAGCGGCGGACAGAGTGCGGAAGGACAGGGGTACGCGCCCGGAAGGACCGGGGAGCGCGTCCGTCCTCCGGCTGCGGCGCGCGAGCCCCGTCAGCCCCGTTGACCCCGCCCCGTGAGGCGAACTCACGGCACGCGGATGGCCCGACACGGGGCGCCCGCACACGGTCTCCGCACGACGCGATCAGCTCGCGATCAGGCGTACGCGGGGGCTTCCATGGAGGGCGCCCGTGCCGCCGTACGGACAGCGGCATAGGGGAAGACACCGGCGTACGGGGCACTGGGCGTACGGGAGCACTGTGCATACAGGGCACCGGCGTACGAGGACTCCACGTACGGGAGGGAAGAGGGCAGGGGCGAGCGGCAGCCGGAGAGCGGCTTCTACACCTGCTGGATCACCGTGCTTCTGGCAGCCGGCCACGGGGCAGGGCCCGGCCCTGCCGCGGCCGTCACCGGGCTGTGCGCCGACGCTCTGGTGGAGCACCAGGCCAGGGGCACCGAGCAGGGTGCGGGGAGCGGGAGTGTGTGCTGGGGCTGTCCGGATACGCATTCTTCGGCCGGATGCGAGGCGGCTCCGTGCTCTCCGTGATCCCCGTCTTCCTCACACGGCGCATCGGCCCGCACAGCGCTGCCCGGACGCCCGGAGTCCGTTGCGGGGAGGTGCCGCGTGACGGCGAGCGGTGACGCCACCGCGCTCAGCGCGGAGTGGCCCTGGGCGCTCTCCGCGTTTATCGCGTGCACGACCACAAGCCCGAACAGCAGAACGGCCACCCACAGCAGAAGCAGCGGACCCGCGAGTGGGCGGGGCCGCTGCACCCTGGAAGGCAGCCAAGCCGTGATCACGCCGTGATCCTAACCCTCCGCGCTCGCACCACGACGGCCTTGCGGCAACTTTGAGCCGAACCGGCTGCGTACGCCACGAGCGGCTGGACCAGCCGCCGGCAGAAGTCCGCCGGCCCAACGGGCGACGAGGCGGCGGAGTTCCGCGCCACCGGTCCCGGCCTCCCAGCTCGACAGGCCAGAGCTCGGGCCGTCTGCTGGCCCGCAACCGAGCGCGGAGGTCGCGCAGTTCGGCATCACTGACCGAGATCACGGGCGGGTCGGCCGGCATGGGAATCTCCTCGCTGTGCCGAGTGTGCGGCCGGAGCGTCGGCCGACCGCGTACGTCGTCCGCCCGGCCGCCCGGGTCTCTGGCGGGCACGGGCCGTCCGCGCGGGCGTTCACCTCAGGTCTCCGCTTCACCGTCCGGGATGACGGTCCGCACGATGGCCGCGCGCGTCCGCTCACGCGACTCCGGCTCCATCGCCAGCGGCGCGTGCATGATCATCCCTTCCAGCAGGGCGTCCAGGCGTGCGGCGGTCTCCGGCCCGGTGAAGCGGGCCAGCACGGCGCGGCCGGCCTCGGTCCATGTGTGTCAGCGTCCGCAGAGCGGGATCGCGCAGCGCCGCCAGGTGCAACTCGAAGCCGAGGACCGCACTGCGATACCGGGAGGGTCCTCCCTGGACAGATCCACCAGCACCTCGACCAGGTCCTCGCACGTCGCGACCTTCGCGAAGAGGGCCTCGTACTCCACGGTGCGCTGCTCGACGTACCGGCCGAACGCCTGGGAGGGCATGGCGGCGACATCCACCCGCCCCGCACGGAGTTCGTGCACGGCCGCGACGCTGGCACGAGCCGTCTCCAGGCTGCGCAGCGCGGCCAGCGCGGGTTCGATCAGCGCCGTACCCGCCTCGGTGAGCACCGCCCGGCGGCCGATCCGGTGGAACAGCGCGCTGCCCAGATCCCGCTCCAGTCCCCGCACGGCCTGCGAGAGCGAAGGCTGGGAGAGGTAGAGCGCCGACGCCGCCCGGTTGAAACCTCTGTGATCCACGATCGCGAGGAAGTACTCCAGCTGCCGGACGTCCATGACCACCATCCTCCACACCCCGAAGACGCCCCGCTACTTCCCCGGGAGCGGACCGGCCGGGCAGTCGGCGTGTTCTCCCGGCGGGCGTTGTTCACGGCCGCAGTTGGGTGGCTGAACAATCCCTGACCGGCTGAACCAGCCTCATGGTGTGGGCATCCGGCCCGGGGAGACAGGGCCGCGGCACGGAGAGAGGTCGTGGGATGTTCAAGACGGGGAGTGCCGCCGTGGTGGCCGCCGCACTGGAGTTCGCCCTCGGGGGGTGCGGAGGCGGGGCGGAGGAGAAGGCCGGTGCGTCGGGGGCGGAGTCGGCGAAACCGACGCCGACCCGGCCCCCTCGAAGGAGCTGGTGAAGTGGGTCGGCGGCATGTGCGAGGCGACGACCGCCCTCAAGGGTGTCCGCAAGGACAGCGCCAAGGACCTGAAGGAGATCAGGCACCCGGACAAGGAGGCGGGCGAGTCCGCCGACTTCCTCGCCATCAGCTACATCTCCGCTACCTCGGCGGAGGTGGACGCGGCCGAACTCGATCTGGAGCAGCTGGGGCGATCCGGCGTTCCCGCGGCCGACGGGCTGCTCGTCGCCTGGCGCAAGAAGCTCAAGAGCGTCGGGCCCGAGCTCGACGACATCTCCCCCGGTGATGCCCTGGATGACGCCGAGGGCACAGCCGGCAAGTTCGACAGACTCATCCAGACCCTCACCCCGCCCGAGCCAGATCTGCCCGCGCTGGCGAAGAAGGACCCGCAGCTCGCCGCCGCGCGCGAGCGGGCGAAGAAGTCATAAAAACGTCGGGGTTGGCAAGGTCACTTCCGAGTGATTGTCATCCAGGCTGCGCAGCCGCCCGGCGCCGCTGGCCGGGGCACCAACGCGAGGCCGCCGCGGGGCGCCGCGCGTCGCCAGGCGCGAAGGTTGACCGTAACCGGCCTGACCTGCACAGTTCGAGCTAGCAGCACTACCGCTGACGTTCCCGGAGGTACACATGAAAATGTTGATCAACGTCCCCGAGTCCGTGGTCCCCGACGCGCTGCGGGGCATGGCGCTGGCGCATCCGGAGCTGACCGTGGATGTGGACAAACGGGTGGTGGTGCGGCGGGACGCACCCGTGGCGGGCAAGGTGGCGCTGGTCTCGGGCGGCGGCTCGGGGCACGAGCCGCTGCACGGCGGCTTTGTCGGCCCCGGCATGCTGGACGCCGCGTGCCCCGGGGAGATCTTCACCTCGCCCGTACCCGACCAGATGGTCGCCGCCGCGGCTGCCGTGGACAGCGGCGAAGGTGTGCTGTTCGTCGTCAAGAACTACACCGGGGACGTCCTCAACTTCGACATGGCCGCCGAGCTGGCCGAGGACGAGGGGGTACGCGTCGCGAAGGTGCTGGTCGAGGACGATGTCGCGGTCACGGACAGCACCTTCACCGCGGGCCGCAGGGGCACCGGGGCCACCCTGTTCGTGGAGAAGATCGCCGGGGCTCTGGCCGCCGAGGGGGCGCCGCTGGAGCGTGTGGAGGCGGTGGCCCGCCAGGTGGCCGGTTCCACCCGCAGCTTCGGGGTGGCGCTGAGCGCCTGCTCGACCCCGTCCAAGGGCGGCCCCACCTTCGATCTGCCCGCCGGGGAGCTGGAGTTGGGCGTCGGTATCCACGGTGAGCCGGGCCGTGAACGGCGGGCGATGATGACCTCGGGTGAGATCGCGGACTTCTGCGTTGACGCCGTACTGGAGGACCTGGCGCCCGACGGGCCGGTGCTGGCGCTGGTGAACGGCGCGGGCGGGACGCCGCTGATCGAGCTGTACGGGTTCTGCGCCGAGGTCCACCGGGTCCTGGGTCAGCGCCGGGTTCCGGTCGCCCGTACCCTCGTCGGCAACTATGTGACCTCGCTGGACATGGCGGGCGCCTCGGTCACGCTGTGCCGGGCCGATGAGGAGCTGCTGCGGCTGTGGGACGCTCCGGTGCGTACGCCGGGCCTGCGCTGGGGCGCGTGAGCGCACCGGGCCTGCGCTGGGGCGCGTGAGCGCACCGGGCCGCGGGCGGTCCGGCAGCGAGAGCCATACGGGAAGCGCACAGAGCGGTACGGCGAAGACGCAGGCAGTATCGCAAACAGTGCCGGTGCCGATCCCGGTACCGGAAGAGTGCCGGGACCGGCACCGGATGAAGAACACGAGCACGACAGTGGTGAAGGAGCAGTGGTGAGCGGCATGGTGACTGACGACGCCGGCGGGCCCGGCGGCGGTGGCGAGGGCGCCGAGGCGCTGGACGCGGCCTTCTTCGCACGCTGGATGACCGCGATGGCGGGAGCGGTGGACCGCGAGGCGGACCGGCTGACCGAACTCGACTCGGCGATCGGCGACGCCGACCACGGCGGCAACATGCGCCGCGGCTTCGACGCCGTACGCGAAGAGCTGCGCGAGGACCTCCCGGCGACGCCCGGCGCGGTGCTGATGACAGCGGGCAGGAAGCTGGTCTCCACGGTCGGCGGAGCCTCGGGCCCGCTCTATGGCACGCTGCTGCGCCGCACCGGCAAGGCGCTGGGGGACGCGCGGAGCGTGGGCCGCGAGGAGCTGGCGGGGGCGCTGCGTACCGGCGTGGACGCGGTGACGCAGCTGGGCGGCGCCGCGGCGGGCGACAAGACGATGCTGGACGCGCTGCTACCCGCCGTCGAGGCTCTGGAAGGGAACGGCGGCAAGGACTTCGGCGCCGCCCGGGCCGCCGCCGGGCAAGGCGCGGAGGCGACCATTCCGCTCCAGGCCCGCAAGGGCCGCGCCAGCTATCTGGGAGAGCGCAGCATCGGGCACCAGGACCCGGGCGCGACCTCCTCCGCGCTGCTGCTGGCGGCGCTGGCAGAAGCCGACGAGTCCGGGGCCGGCAGCGCCCCCGGCGCCGGGTCCGAGGGAGGCGAGTGAACATGGCCGCAGCGGAATCCGGGCGAGTGGGCATTGTCCTGGTCTCCCACAGCAAGGAGGTCGCCGACTCGGTGGCCCGGCTCGCCGCCGGGCTGGCCGGGGTCGCCGACGCGCCCGTCGCGGGTGCGGGCGGCGGGCCCGACGGCGGCCTGGGCACCAGTTCCGAACTGATCACCGACGCCGCGCACCGCGTGGACGGCGGCGCCGGGGTGGCTGTCCTGGTGGACCTCGGCAGCGCCGTACTGACCGTCAAATCGCTGCTGGCCGAGGGCGATGAGCTGCCCGAGCCCGCCCGGCTGGTGGACGCGCCGCTGGTCGAGGGCGCCGTCGCCGCCGTGGTGACAGCCGCGGGCGGCGCGGACCTGGACGCGGTGGCCGCGGCGGCCGGGGAGGCGTACGACTACCGGAAGCTGTGAGGCGCCCGGAGCCGGAGGGGTCGGGTCGGGTCGGGTCGGGTCGGGTCGGGTCGGGTCGGGTCGGGTCGGGTCCAAGGAGGCAGGACGCCCGGGGGGCCGCAAGTACGGGCACTCCCTGGGTCCGGCTACCGGCTCCCCTCCCCGAGCCCCCGGCTGCCCAGCTGCCCGCCTTCAGGTCCCGGGCCCCGGTCCCGGTGGCTGGTCTCCGGGAGCCGCTTCGGGAGGGGTCAGTCCCCGTGCTCCGCCGGGGCCCCGGAATCCGCTGGCTCCCACACCTGGCTCTCGAACCAGGCGGGTCCCTCCTGGGCGGCCTGCTTGATGCGCAAGCGTGCGAAGTCCTTCAGCGGCGGCAGCTCGTCCGGGCCGAACCAGCCGACCTCGACCGACTCCTCGTCGTTGACCCTGGCCACACCGGCCGCCTCGCGCGTCGCCCGGCAGCGGAAGGTGATGTCCATGTACTGGCAGATGTCGCCGTTCGGATAGGTGACCGGCTTCTTCAGCCCCGCCACCAGAGCCACGCGCTCGGCGGTGCAGCGCACATTGGTCTCTTCGAAGACCTCCCGCACGGCACAGTCGGCAGGCTGTTCACCCGGCTCGGGGATGCCGCCGATGACCGACCAGGCGCCGGTGTCGGCGCGGCGGCCGAGCAGTACCCGCCCCTGCTCGTCGAAGACGACGGCGCTGACGCCGGGGAGATAGAGCAGCTGGTGACCTGCGGAGACCCGCAGCTCACGGATGAAGTCCGGTGTACCCATGGGAGGACCCTACGTGCCACGGAAGGCGCGCGCCCGTGGTCGGCCGGGCACTTGCCGTGCGGCCGGTACGACCGCCGTCCGGACCTCGCCGGCGGCCGGCGGCGAGGCTCCGGGCGCCTCGGACGAGGACCGGTGAACAGATGCGGACACCTCCCGAGGAGACCTGCCGTGGAGACCCGTGCGGGCAGACGGAGGAGCGGTCCCCCCGCAGGATGGTGTAGCTGTCCCCACCGCCCCGGCGGCCCCGCCCGCCTAGCCTTCTCACCATGCGTCAGGCACTACGTAACGCGGGCCGGGCCTCGCTCTACCTGCTGACGGGGGCTGGGCTGAGCGTCGCCTGCTACGTCATGGCCGGGCTGGTACTCGCCGGCGCTGTCGGTACGGCACTCGTACTCGGAGCGGGGATGCTGCCGGAGACCGTACGGGCGCTGCGCGCGCTCGCGGGTTTCGAGCGGCGCAGGAGCGGGACGTGGGCCGGCGCGGCGATACCCGAGAACTATCTCCCCCTGGACCACGGCACCCTGTGGGCACGTGTGCGCGCGGCGGGCACTGATCCCGGCACCTACCGTGACCTGCGCTGGCTGGGCGCCCAGCTCGTCTGCGGACTGGTGCTGTGGTATGTCTCGCTGGTGCTGTGGCCGTTGGCGCTGTTGACCGACGGCATATGGTGCGGCGTCGCGGGACGGCCCGCGCTGCTGCTGCCCCAGATCGTGCGGCTCGCTTCCCTGGAGGCCCGCCTCTCCCGCACCCTGCTGCTGCCCTCGCGCAGCGAGCGGCTCGCCGAACGAGTGGCGGAGCTGTCGGCGACCCGGGCGGGCGCCGTCGCGGCGCACGGCGCCGAGCTGCGGCGTATCGAGCGCGATCTGCACGACGGCGCGCAGGCACACCTGGTCGCGCTCTCGATGCGGATCGGCCTGGCGCGCCGGGCCTACGGCCAGGACGGCGAGGCGGCGCGCAAGCTGCTGGACGACGCCCAGGACCAGGCCGAGGAGGCGCTGGCCGGTCTGCGGCACGTGGTACGCGGCATCCATCCGCCGGTTCTGACCGACCGGGGGCTGGCCGGCGCCGTCCGGGCGCTGGCGGCGGGCAGCGCACTGGAGGTGACGGTCACCGTGGCGGGGCTGACGGACGGGCCCGAGGACGGGACACGCGCGCCGGCCGCGGTGGAGGCGGCGGCGTACTTCGTCGTCGCCGAGGCCCTGTCGAACGCGGCCAGGCACAGCGGCGCCGAGCGGGCTTGGGTGGAGCTGACCCGCTCGGCGGGGCTGCTGCGGATACGGGTCCGGGACGAGGGCCGGGGCGGCGCTGCCGAGAGCGGCGGCACGGGCTTGCCGGGGGTGCGCCGACGGGTGGCGGCCCTGGACGGCAGTGTGGAGCTGAGCAGCCCGGCGGGCGGGCCGACGGTGCTGGAGGCGACGCTGCCGGGCGTGTGGTGAGGACGCCCGGATCCGCATCCCCGCTCCCCGGCCCAGAACAACGGGCCCGGACGCCGGACGCCGGGTCTCAGGTGCCGGGCTTGAGGTGGCCCTGCGCGGTGAGGCGGGAGCGGATGTGGCGGACGGCGGCTTCGGCGTCGTCCACCGTGACGGTGAAGACCCGGCCGTCGCCCAGGCGCAGCACCAGGCCCTCGCCACGCCGCACGATGACGGCGGTGCCCTTCTCGGGCCGCCAGCGGTAGCCCCAGCCGCCCCAGTGTCTGGGGGTGACGCTGGGGGCGTGGTCGGCCTCGACGATGTCGCACAGCTGAATGCGGCGGCGCGGCAGCCCCGCGTGGCCGCAGCGCACCTCCAGGGTGTCGCCCTCCACCTTCACCTGGACCCGCACGAACGCGAGGGTGCCGAAGAGGATCAGCAGACCGGCGCCGACACAGCCGACGACGGACATGACCAGCGGTGCGAGGCCGCCCGACCAGGCGACATCGACGGCCAGGTCGATGCCCAGGGCCAGGCACGCAGCGCCGAGGGCGGCGAAGAGCCACTGGACGCGGCTGGTCGCGCGCCCCGTCCACACCTCCGCGGCGGCCCCGGCGCTGCCGTGGCTGTGCGGGAGGTGCGGGAGATGGGGGGCGTGGGAGACGTGGGGAACGTGGCCGTGTCCCGGGGAGCTGTGGCCGGGACGAGCGGCCTCGTGGTGGTGATCGCGGCGTTCGGCGCCACCCTCGGCGGGTGTCGCGCCGTCCTGGGGATGGTCCGTCATACCGGAAAGCGTACTCCGCGGTGCCCGCACGGGCAGCCCGTGCGGGACAGGCCGCCCTCGCCCCCCACGAATGCCGGAGCGAGCCGTCCGGTACGGGAGTGGGAGCGGGGACGGGCCGCCGAAGAGGGTGTGCCCGCTCCCCCGCCGGACGCGGACGGCCGCTGCCGACGCTCACAGTCCGCTCCGGTCACGCGCGGGCCGCGCGTTGGTCTCCGTCAGCCTCGCGCCGCGCTCTCGGCGGCCAGGAGGCGGCCCTCGGCGTAGACGAGCGCCTCGCGGGGGAGGGCCGCGGCCTTGCCGCTGTGCAGCACGGTGAGACTGCCGGTGGGCGCCGCGTCCGGCCGGGGGCCGCCGCCGGCGCGGCGCAGTGCCTGTGCGGCCACGGCCTCCGCCGAGCCGTGCAGCACCGGGCCCTCGGTGCGGGAGCCGCGCAGTGCCTCGCGGATGCGGGCGCCGACCAGCTCGTAGTGAGTGCAGCCCAGGACGACGGTCGGGACGCCCTGCGGGGTGCGCTGGGCCGCGGCTGCCACGGCGGCGTCGATCCGCCGCTCGTCACCGCTTTCGATCGCGTCGGCGAGCCCGTGGCAGGGCACGCCCGTGATGTCGGCGCCGTGCCCGAACTCCTCGATCAGGCGCCGCTGGTAGGGGCTGCCGGTGGTGGCGGGGGTGGCCCAGATGGCGACCGGTCCGCCGGTACGTGCCGCAGCCGCCGCCGCGGGCTTGACTGCGGGGACGGTGCCGATGACGGGCAGTGCGGGCTCCAGCTCGGCGCGCAGGGCGGGCAGGGAGTGGACGGAGGCCGTGTTGCAGGCGACGATCAGCGCGTCTGGCTGGTGGGCGGCGGCGGCTCGCGCGCACTGCAGGGCGTGGGCGGTGATGTCCTCGGCTTCGCGGGGTCCCCAGGGCATGCCGTCGGGGTCGCAGGAGAGCACGAGGTCGGCGTCGGGGCGTGCGCGGCGCACCGCGGCTGCCGCCGCGAGGAGGCCGATTCCGGAGTCCAGCAGCGCGATCTTCACGGAGAGCAACTGTAATCGATCGGGCATACGGTGCGATGGGGCGGGCGCGCGGCCCCGACGCGGCGCGGTGCCGCCGGGACGCTCCGTACGGCAGACTGCCGCCGATGAGCGCGCTGACCTGGACCACCGTCGTTCCGCTCGCCTCGCTGGCCGCCTGGCTGTGGCTGCTGCTCGGGCAGGGCTTCTTCTGGCGTACGGATGTACGGCTGCCGCCGGGATCCGAGCGCGCTCCGGCCGACGGGGTGTGGCCGTCGGTGGCCGTGGTGGTGCCCGCGCGGGACGAGGCCGGGGTGCTGCCCGTCAGCCTGCCGTCTCTGCTGGGGCAGGACTATCCGGGCCGCCTGGAGGTCCTGCTGGTGGACGACGGTTCGACGGACGGCACCGGCACCCTGGCCCGGCAGCTGGCCGAACAGGTGCCGGACGGGCCGCAGTTGACCGTGCTCGCACCGGGCGATCCCGAACCGGGCTGGACGGGCAAGCTGTGGGCGGTCCGGCACGGCATCGAGCGGGCCCGCTCGGGCAGGGCCGAGCCGGACTTTCTGCTGCTGACGGACGCGGACATCGCCCACGCCCCCGGTACTGTGCGCCACCTGGTGTGCGCGGCGCTCGCCGCCGACCTGGACCTGGTCTCCCAGATGGCGCGGCTGCGGGTGACAACCGGCTGGGAGCGGATGATCGTGCCGGCGTTCGTCTACTTCTTCGCCATGCTCTTCCCGTTCCGCTGGGTCAACCGCCCCACGGGCAGGACGGCGGCGGCGGCGGGCGGATGCGCGCTGTTGCGTACGGGGGCCGTGGTGCGCGCTGAGCTTCCGGAGAGCATCAAGGACGCGGTGATCGATGATGTGACGCTGGGCCGCGCGGTCAAGCGGTCGGGCGGCCGGATCTGGCTGGGACTGGCCGACGGGATCTCCAGCGTGCGCCCGTACACGGGCCTGCGTCCGCTGTGGCGGATGGTGGCCCGCAGCGCCTATGCCCAGCTGCGCAACAATCCGCTGCTGCTGGTGGGCACGGTGCTGGGGCTGGCACTGGTGTTCCTGGTGCCGCCGGTGTGGTCGGCCGCGGGCTCGCCGGCGGGCGGAGCGGCGTGGCTGGTGATGACGCTGACATATGTGCCGATGCTGCGCTACTACCGCCAGCCGCTGTGGCTCGCACCCCTGCTGCCCGTCACGGCCACGCTGTATCTGGCGATGACGGTGGACTCGGCGGTCCGCCACCACCGGGGCGAGGGCGCGGCGTGGAAGGGGCGCACCTATTCGTGAGCCGGGGCTCTCCGGCTCACGAAGGCTCCGGGGACGGCCCTGTTCTCGTATTGCTACGGCCAGGTGGCGTGTAGTCCTGCGTGACGTTCGGGGCTGCGGCCCTGGACGGCCGCTTCAGCGTTGGATGTCGGCCATGAGGGTGTTGACGCGGTTCTCGTACTCGCGGCGGGCCTTTCGCTGTGCCGGAATGGCCGGGGTGCCGTCGAGGGGCCGGCAGCGGGCTAGGAGCTGGCGGTGGACCGTGGGCACGGCGCTCAGCAGCCCTGGCCGCGTCGTACGGTCACCCCGTGGTCGAGCGCGGCCCGCTCGGCGGGCTTTAGCTCGGTGGCGCGGAGGAAGTCGGCGACCTTGCCCGGCATGTCGAGGGTGACCGGCAGCTCCGGGGCCAGGCTGTCCTCGTCGGCGGCGGTGTGCTCGGGCATGAGGTCGGCGACGGCCGTGCGGATGGCGCCGCGGCTGACGCCGTGTTCGCGAGCGAGGGCTGCGATGGAGCGGCCCTCCAGGTACGGGGTTCGCACGGCGTCGGTCTTCCTGGCCGGGACGGCAGGGCGGCGCCCGCCCTTGCTGCCCTTGGCCTCGGCGGCCCGCAGTCCGTCGTACGTCAGCTCCCGCTGGAGGTCACGCTGGAGTTCGCCTGCGGCGAGGGTCTGCACCATGAACTTCACCGTGGACACCAGCTCGCCGGTGCGAGGGTGGCGGGCGGTGAGGTCCACCGCGGAGAACGCGCCGTCATGGATGCGCAGGGCGAGCCGGTCGGCGTGCAGGACGTCGAGGATGTGCCCGGTACCGCGCACGAGGCGGAACATCTCGCGTCGTTGTCGTCCGGCGCTCGCGGGCTGCTGGGCTGCTTGTACTTTCCTGCGGGCGCGGCTGGTGAGCGTCTTGGTCGCGTCGGCGGACGTGCCGAGAATGGTGCCGATCTCCGCGAAGGGCACGGCGAACACGTCGTGCAGCACGAACGCCAGCCGCTCGTCCGGGCGTAGCGAGTCGAGGACCGTCAGGAGCGCGAGGCCGACGCAGTCCCCGAGTGCCACGAGCTCTTCCGGAGCGGGAGTGTTCGTCGAGCGTCACGGTGAACTCGGGGCAGTTGGTCGTCCAAGGAGACTTCCGGGCGGGTACGGCCCGACCGCAGGACGTCGAGGCTGATGCGGCCGACCCCGGTGGTCAGCCGGCCGCCGAGGGTGTCGATGGTGTCGGTGTCCTGGCGGGAGAGACGCAGCCACGCCTCCTGGACCATGTCTTCCGCATCGGCGTGTGATACGAGCACGCGGTGGGCGACGGCTCGGAGCCGGTCGCGGTGTGCCTCGAAGGCATCGGCAATCGGATCCGTGGGATGGGTGCCGGGCGTGTTGTTACCTCTCTCGAAGCTGCTCCGTCATAGAGGTGACGGGCGCAAGCCCGGCAACGTAACCCGATGAAGGAGAGCACTCTCACATGGAGAACCGGCTCAAGAGCAAGAACACGAACAACGCCGATGTGTGGACCGCGGTCCAGCACCTCCACAAGGCGATCGGCGCCGGGGGCATCGACCCGAAGCTGCTCGCGCTGGTCCACCTGCGCGCCAGCCAGATCAACGGCTGCTCGGCATGCGTCTACGCCAGTGTCGCCGGGGGGAAGAAGGCCGGTGACACCGACGAGCGGCTGCACAACGTGGCGGCGTGGCGCGAGGCGCCGTTCTACACCGATGCGGAGCGCGCGGCACTGGCGCCGGCCGAGGCCGCCACCCGGCCGCAGGACGGTGCGGAGGGCGTCACCGACGAGATCTGGGAAGAGGTCAACGCCCATTTCACCGAGGAACGGATCGGCGCGATCAACCTGGAGATCGCGCTGACCAACTTCTTCAACCGGATCAACCGCACCATCGAGGAACCGGCCGGCCAGACCTGGGGCTGAGCCCAGCGTGGCTCTTACCCACTGACCGAGCAGTGGTGACTGAACTCGTCGGGAGATCGGGGCCCCAGCTCCTCACCCCGGGGCCGCAGCCGGTCTGCCCTCGGGGGTGCGCGGCCCGGGCACGGCGTCCCGGGCGGTCAGGTCCAGGTCGAGGCATCTGTTCATGTCCAGTTCGAACCGGCCGTAGGGGTTCACGTGGGTCCAGAACAGCGGGGAGAGCGCCCGCCGGTCGGCGTCGGTGAGGGTGTCGGCCCACTTCGGGTCGGCGAGAACCTGCTGCATCAGCAGCGTGTTGACGTGGACCAGGGCGGACTGGAGCAGGTGCAGGGCGAGCATGGACACCTCCTGGGACTCCTTGTCCTGTCCGGCCAGGTCGCCGTCCTTGCCGTAGAAGAGGTCCTTGTTCGCGGAGTTCCGGTTCTCCACGACCTGCGATCCCTCGTGGATCTCCTGCCGCAGCTCGGCGTCGGCCAGGTAGTCGCAGACGAACGCCGTCCGCACCGCCCGCCCGAGTTCCTCGATCGCCTGGGAGGTGGAGTCCTGGGGCCGCCGCGGGTGAAGCGGCGCAGGACCTGCTCGGCTTCGGCGGTGCCCAGGCGCAAGGCGGTGGTGTAGTTCACGATCTGGTCGTGCTGCTGGCGGATCAGGTCCCAGTTGATCGTCTTGGTGGACAGCACCAGCAGCAGGCGGCGCCGCAGCACGTCCTTGGACAGGTTCTCGCGGGTGGCCACCGAGGTGGACTCGGCGATGAAGTCGGTGCCGAACTCTGCGTACTTCAGGATGTCCAGCAGATCGATGGTGCCCCAGCGTCGCTCGATCTCGCCCTTGACGGCGACCAGGCTCTCGGGCTCCTCCTGCTTGCCTCGTGGCGAGACCCTGATCCACGGCTGGCCGTGCTTCTTGACGATCGCCACCCCCACCCGTGGTGCCTCCGCGAGGGCCTGCTCGAACCGGTCCAGTGACGTGCGGAGCCTGCGCTGGAGCGCGGTGATGAACTCGCCCGCGTCCTGCGGCTGGCCCTGGGCCGCATAGTGCACGTCACGGTTGTCCTCGAAGTCGGCGGGCAGGTCGTCCTCCGGGTTGCGCCACCGGTTCGCCCCCACGACCCAGATCTCCCGCCTGCGCAGCGCGTCCCGCAGCGCCACCAGGACACACAGCTCGTACGGGATCCGCTCGACACGGCCCTTGTCGTCCACCACCGCCGCCCGCCACTGATCGAGAACCACCCCCTGAAGCGGCACCGTCTCCGCCGGATCGAAGAACGCGCCCTCCTTCAGCGGCTGCTCCAGGTACCGCTTCAGCAGGTCGATCGCGTCCATCACCGGCCGGTAGGCGGTGTTGTCGCACTTCAGCTCCAGCGCCTTCAGCAGCGGCGCGAGCATCCGTCGCCAGTGCGCCGAGTAGGACGACGCAGCACCGTGCGGACCCGGGCCTTGCAGCGGGCCTCGTTCGCCGCGGCCTCCGCCGCGAGAGCCTTGAGCGTCTTCTCCCCGCCGACCACCGGGAAGATCACCCGCCGCACCGTGCCGGACGGCTCCACCGGGCACAACTCGGCGGCCAGCCACCCGGCCAGCCGCTCCTGGTCCTCCTCGGTGATCGCCCGGAACCCGTACGCCGCCCGGATCTCCTTGCGATCACGCTTGATCCGGTCACCCTGCCAGCCGTACGCCGCCCACGCCTCCGCCGGCACCTTCACCTGCTGGGCCACGTACTCCACCGCGGCGGCCGGAACCTCCCTGGCCGCCTCCGGGAACCGGGCCTCCACCTCGAAGAACTTCAGCAGCAGTGCGAACCCGAGCCGAGTCGCCCCCGACTTGTTCCGCACCTTCTTCATGTCGTCTTCGAGCAGCGTCCAGACCTCGATCAGGTCCTCCGGCTCCCAGTCCTGCCGCAACCGCCCTGCCCTCTCGCCGAGATCACCCCTTCAGCTCAACGAGACGGCCGACGAGGGGAAACGACAGCCCGGAACATCACCCAGCGTTACTCGCCACCTGGCCGTAGCTATACGAGAACAGGGACGGGACGAGGGAGGCGGCGGAGGTGACGCTCCGTCACTTGCGGCCGGGCGTCCACTGCATGCCCCAGCCGTACTCCTGATCGACGGTGCGCTGGGGACTGACCCCGCGACGGGGGACGAGGTAGCGGGCCTCGCGGCGCACCATCAGCTCGCCGTTGTCGTTGGTGATGAGCGCGAGAGCGCACACCGTGGAGGGGATGGTGCACTCGTCGAGGGAGAAATCGACGGGCGCCCCGTGCTGCGGCTGGAGAGTGACGGTGGCGTGCAGCCCGGCGAAACTGCGGGCGCCTTCGTAGATGGTGACGAAGATGAGGACCCGTCGCAGGTGCTCGACGTGGTCGAGGTTGATGGTGAGGTTCTCCCCGGTCTCCACGCCGCCGGTGCGGTCGTCGCCGTCGAGATGGATGTAGGGCGGGCGGGCCAGGGAGCCGAAGGAGTTGCCGAGTGCCTGGACAACACCCTTGCGTCCGTCGGCGAGTTCGTAGAGCGCGCACAGGTCGAGATCCGGGCCGGTGAGGGAGCCCATCGCGCGGCTGAGGCGGCCGGCGAGGCCCTTTTGCGGCTGGGCCTGCGTGGTCCAGTTGAGGTTGACGCGCATCGTGCCGGAGGTGCCGCCCTGCTTGGACAGGGAGACGGACGGGGCGTCCTTGGTGAGCGTGACCTTGCTCAGCCGCACGGGCTGTGACGGCGGGACGGACTGGGGCGGCTGGGCCGGCGGTGCGGACTGCGCGGAGCGGGAGTGGCTGGTGGGCTGCTGGGGGGCCCGCGGCGTGGGTCCGGGCGCCGAGGGAGCGGGGACGTCCGGCGGCTGCGGCACGGCGGGCGGGCCGGGCAGGTCGGGGGCCTGCGGCATGGTGGGCGGGTTCGGCAAGTCGGGCGAGTCGGGCAGGTTCAGGTGCAACGGGGTAGGGGAGGGCGGCGGCGCCGGGTCGTCGACGGTGATGCCGTAGTCGGTCGCCAGTCCCGCGAGCCCGCTGTCGTAGCCCTGGCCCACGGCACGGAACTTCCAGGCGCCCTGCCTGCGATACAGCTCGCCGAGCACGAAGGCGGTCTCGGTGGTGGGGGCCGGGTCGAAGCGGGCGATCTCCCGCCCGGGCGCGCCCTCCGGCGCGGCGGCGTCGAGTACGCGGATATTGAGGCCGGGCACCTGGCCGAAAGTGCCCCCGTCGGCGGAGGCGGCGACGACTATGCGGTCGATGTCGGGCTCGACGGCGCCGAGTTCGACGGTCAGCGCGTCGGTGCAGGCACCGCCGGGCGACTTCTTGCCCTCGTGGCGTACGGCGGTGGAGAGGTGCCGGGGCTGGTTGTAGAAGACGAAGTCGGCGTCGGAGCGGACCTTGCCGTCCTCGGACAGGAGGATCGCCGAGGCATCGACGTCGGGCACGCCGGGCCGGGATTCCCAGCTGAGTTCGAGCCGTACCGCCGTCGCCGGCACCGGGACATTGGCCCCCTTGTGCATCGTCATGCCACTCCCCCTCGGGCTCGCTTCGGTACCTATCGCCTTCCCCCAACCTATTGCACTCCTTCCCGGCCCATTAAGCCCCGTCACCGAGGTCTTCGGGGGGTCGAACAGACGGCTGGAGCCGGGGCGTTCTGGGGCACTCTCGGTGGGCTTATGCTTCTGTCAGCTTTTCCTCTCGCGCGCCCTCATCGGGACAGGCGGGAACAAGCCATGTCCGCGTGCCTGACCGGGCGTCACCTTGGTCGGCATGGGGGGTATTCGCCCTGTTGACACTCCCCCGTTCGCACCCGCTGCAACAGGGGCTGCCAAATGGGCGAAAACCAGCTTCCACCTGCACTGATATAGGTGGGACGGGCGTTCCTTCCGTACCTCTCTAGTGTCGATGCTAATTTTGGGCTTAACTTATGGGTATGACCTCCCCCCGCAGCTCTTATGGCGGCGGCTACTACGCTGCACCCTCCTATCCCGAGACGCCGATCTACGACATGCTGGTCGCCGAGCGGGGCACGCCGCAGATCGCTCCTATTCGGGTGCCTTCGGTGTACGACACCGGGGGTGCGGGAAATGCACTGGCCGCGCTGCCGCCCGCGCTGCCTTCCGGCCACGATCCTCGTCAGGCGTCCGCGTCTTCCTACGGCTACCAGGCGCCTGCTCCGCCGCAGCCTCAGATGCCGCAGCCCGCGCCGCTGCAGAGTGCCCCGGCCCCGATGATGCGGCAGGCCCCCGCCGCGCTGCCGCCCGGGCCGGGTGCGACGCAGCAGGCGCCCGCGCCGCTTCAGCACACCCCGGCGCCACATATTCCGCAGCAGGTGCCGCCCCGCGGATATCCGGGTCCGGGTGGTCCGGGTCCCATGCAGCAGCAGCCGGTACAGCATCAGTACCAGCAGCCTCAGCAATACCAGCAGCAGCCGGTACAGCATCAGCCGACGCAGCACATGCGACCGGTCTCGCCGATGGCGCCGGTGGCTCCGCGCCCGGCCCCGCCGCAGCAGATGCACGACCCTTACGAGGACCAGTACGGCGGCCACCAGTACCCGGGTCGCGGATACTGACCACCGGATCACCGGGGATCACAGCTCGGGGGATCAGGTCAACGTCCCGCGCGGACACCGCCGTTGGGGAGACGACGGTGCCCGCGAGGGCTATCGGGGCGCCGTCGAGGCGGTGGACAGCGCCCGCCGGGCTACGTGTTCACGCGTCCATCAGCCGCGATCTGATCAAGAAGCGCACCCCTTCGGGAGCCTCCAGGGAGAAGCCGCTCCCCCGGCCGGGAACCACGTCCACGGTCAGGTGGGTGTGGCTCCAGTGGGCGAACTGGCCCGCCGACATCCAAAACGGCACGGGGTCGGGCACGCCCTCGACGGACAGTTCACCCAGCAGCACATCGGAGGCGCCGGTGCGCAACTCGCCGCGCTGGTAACACATGGGACTGCTGCCGTCACAGCAGCCGCCGGACTGATGGAACATCAGCGGGCCGTGCTTGCCCGTCAGGGTGCGCAGCAGGGCCGCGGCCTCCTCGGTGAGGGCCACGCGCTCGGGCGCCGCGCCCTCGCTGGGCGCGCTGTGGGGGTGTTCGGTCATCAGAACAGGCCGAGCTTCTTGGGGGCATAGCTGACCAGGAGGTTCTTGGTCTGCTGGTAGTGGTCGAGCATCATCTGGTGGTTCTCGCGGCCGATACCGGACTGCTTGTATCCGCCGAAGGCCGCGTGCGCGGGATAGGTGTGGTAGCAGTTCGTCCACACCCGTCCTGCCTGGATGGCGCGCCCGGCGCGGTATGCCTGGGAGCCGTCCCTGGTCCAGACCCCGGCGCCGAGTCCGTAGAGGCTGTCGTTGGCGAGGTGGATGGCGTCGTCGAAGTCGGTGAAGCCGGTGACGGAGACGACGGGGCCGAAGATCTCCTCCTGGAAGACCCGCATCTGGTTGCCGCCCTCCAGGATCGTGGGGCGCACGTAGTAGCCGCCCTCCAGCTCACCGCCCAGTTCGGCCCTGACGCCACCGGTCAGGACCCGGGCACCCTCCTGCCGACCGATGTCGAGGTAGGAGAGGATCTTCTCCAGTTGGTCGTTGGACGCCTGGGCGCCGACCATGGTGCCGGTGTCCAGCGGGTGACCCTGGACGATGGCCTCGGTGCGTTCGATCCCGGCGTCCAGGAAGCTGCGGTAGTGGCTCTGCTGGATGAGGGCACGGGAGGGGCAGGTGCACACCTCGCCCTGGTTGAGGGCGAACATGGTGAAGCCCTCAAGTGCCTTGTCGTAGAAGTCGTCGCCGTCGTCGGAGACGTCCTCGAAGAAGATGTTGGGGCTCTTGCCGCCCAGCTCCAGGGTGACGGGCTTGAGGTTCTCCGAGGCGTACTGCATGATCAGCCGGCCCGTGGTGGTCTCCCCCGTGAAGGCGACCTTGGCGACCCGCGGGTTGCTCGCCAGCGGCTTGCCCGCCTCCGCGCCGAAGCCGTTGACGATGTTGATGACGCCGGGCGGCAGCAGGTCGGCGACCAGGCTCATCCAGTAGTGGATCGAGGCGGGGGTCTGCTCGGCGGGCTTGAGGACGACGGCGTTGCCCGCGGCGAGCGCGGGGGCCAGTTTCCAGGTGGCCATCAGGATCGGGAAGTTCCACGGGATGATCTGCGCGACGACGCCCAGCGGCTCGTGGAAGTGGTAGGCGACCGTGTCCTCGTCGAGCTGGGAGAGCGAGCCTTCCTGGGAGCGGATGGCGGCGGCGAAGTAGCGGAAATGGTCGATGGCCAGCGGGATGTCCGCGGCCAGCGTCTCGCGTACGGGCTTGCCGTTCTCCCAGCTCTCGGCGACGGCCAGCTCCTCCAGATGGTCCTCCATGCGCTGGGCGATCCGGTTGAGGACCTGGGAGCGCTCGGCCGGTGAGGTGCGTCCCCAGGGTCCGGCGGCATCGTGGGCCGCGTCGATGGCCCGTTCGACGTCCTCGGCACTCCCGCGGGCGATCTCGGTGAAGGGCTGCCCGGTGACCGGGGTGGGGTTCTCGAAGTAGCCGCCCTGCTTGGGGGCGACGTAGCAGCCGCCGATCCAGTGGTCGTAGCGCGACTGGTAGTCCATCAGTGCGCCTTCGGTGCCGGGTGCGGCGTAGCGGCTCATGCTGCCTCCCTTGCCTGGCCCCGCCGGCGGTCGGCGGGCGCGCGGTGTGGCGTGGAGGCTAATGCGGGGGACGTTGCGGATACGTTGCGCGCGTTGCCTGCGTAGCGTGCCGGGCGGGAACGGTGAACAGCCCGTAGGCGGCGCGCAGTTCCCGCACGCGCGCCGCTGTCACCGGGCCCGGGCGGGCGTGGTGCAGGGCCTCCCACACCTCCAGGTCGTCCTCGCCCCAGGCGGTGCACACCCAGCGCTCCAGCAGCGCGGGATCGGCGCGTGCCAGCAGGCCGCTGCGCAGCCGGTTCTCCAGCAGCCTGCGCAGCCGGACGATGCCGGGCGCCTCGGAACCGGGCAGCGGGGGCCCGGTGTAGACGGCGAGGGCCGCCTCGGGGTCGGCGGCCGTGAGCGCGTCGGTCACGGTGTCGCAGTCGGTGTGCGCGCGCCTGCGCAGGCGGTAGGGGCGCGATTCCAGCAGCGGCCCCAGCAGGTGGCGCAGCCGCGAGAGTTCGGCACGCAGGGTGACGGGGTTGACGTCGCGCTCGCCGTACAGCTCGCGGCCGAGTGCCTCGCCGGTGAGCCCGTCGGGGTGGGCGGCCAGCAGCAGGAGGATCTCGCTGTGCCGGCGGCCCAGCCGCAGCGGGATTCCGGTGGCGCGGGTGTAGGGGGTGTGCAGCAGCGCCTCCTCGCGGCCGAGGACATCGAGGGCGTAGCCGGCGCGTGGGATGCCGGCGGGAGTGGGCGGCGCCGCGCCCAGCTCGGCGAGGCGGGCCTCGGCGGCGCGGGCCGTGGCCTGGACGAGGGCGAGGCTGTGCGGGGAGGCGAGGTGGTCGCCGCCGGTGATATCGACGGCGCCGACGACGCGCCCGGTGTGCGGGTCCCGCACCGGGGCCGCCGCGCAGGTCCAGGACTGTACGGGCACGCAGTAGTGCTCGGCGGCGAAGATCTGTACGGCGTGGCCCACGGCGAGCGCGGTGCCCGGCGCGTTGGTGCCGCTGGCGCGCTCGTCCCAGCGGGCGCCGGGCACGAAGTTCATCCCCTCCGCGCGGTGGAGGACTTGGGGGTGGCCCTCGATCCAGAGCATGGTGCCGCGCTCGTCGCAGACGGACAGCAGATGGGCGCCGTCGTCGGCGATGGTGCCCAGCAGCTCGCGGAAGAGCGGCATCACCCGGGAGAGCGGATGAGTCGCGCGGCGTTCGGCGAGCCCGGCCTCGTCCATGTGGATGCGGGCCATGCTCTGGGGGCCCAGGCGGGCTCCGGCGCAGCGCCGCCAGGATTCGGCCACCACGTCGCGCACGGGTGCGCCGAGGGCGCCCGCGGTCACGAACCGTTCGTGGGCGCGGCGCAACTGCCCGGCCCGCTCGGCCGGGTCCGCGCCCGCTTCGAGTGCCAGCCATGGATTCCGCACCCCGTCATCGTGCAGCGGCGGCGAGTGGCAGACAACGCTCCCGGCAGGTTCTTACGGGATGCCGCATCGGTTCTTACGGGATGCCGGGGCGGGCCCGTAGGGAACACCGGGCGGGCGTGTACGGATACCGGGTCGGGCCCGTACGGAAAGCCGGGGTGTCGGGGCGCGGTCTGCCTGGTACCCATCGGGCATGCCGGAACACCAGCTCGAACATCAGCCCCTCCCCGAACATGAGGCCGCACAGCTGGACGCGCACTGGCGGGCCATGAACTACCTGTCGGCCTGCCAGCTCTATCTGCGGGCCAACCCGCTGCTCAGCGAGCCGCTGCGCCCCGAACACATCAAGCCGAGGCTGCTGGGCCACTGGGGCACCTGCCCCGGGCTCGGCTTGGTCTATACCCATCTCAACCGGCTGATCGGCCGGTACGGGCAGCGCACGATGGCCATCTGGGGTCCGGGACACGGGGCTCCGGCGGCACTGGCGGGTGCCTGGCTGGAGGGCAGCTATTCGGAGCTGACACCGGACGCGCCCCGGGACGCGGAGGGCATGCTGCGTCTCTTCCGGGACTTCTCCCAGCCCGGCGGGATCCCCAGCCATACGGCTCCCGATGTGCCCGGCTCGATCCAGGAGGGCGGTGAGCTGGGCTATTCCCTGGCACATGCCTACGGGGCCGCGTTCGACAACCCGGACCTGCTGGTGTGCGCGGTGGTCGGGGACGGGGAGGCCGAGACGGGCCCGCTGGCCGCCTCCTGGCATGCGAACATGTGGCTGGATCCCGTGCACGACGGGGCCGTCCTCCCGGTGCTGCACCTGAACGGATACAAGATCGCCAATCCGACGGTACTGGCCCGGATGCCCGAGGAGGAGCTGGCCTCGCTGCTGCGCGGTTACGGCTACGACCCGCTGTTCGTCACGGCCGGGCCGGACACGCCGCCGCTCACCGCGCACCGGGCGATGGCCGGGGCGTTCGACCACGCGCTGGTCCGCATCGGCGCCATCCAGGACAAGGCGCGCTCCGGCCCGCCGCTCACGGACGCCGCCTCGGGGGACCGTCCGCACTGGCCGATGGTGGTGCTGCGGACACCCAAGGGCTGGTCGGGTCCACGCGAGGTGGACGGGCAGCCGGTGGAGGGCACCTGGCGGGCGCATCAGGTGCCGCTGGCAGGCGTGAAGGAGGACCCGGAGCGGCTGCGGCAGCTGGAGCGGTGGCTGCGCTCCTACCGGCCGCAGGAGCTGTTCGACGGGGCGGGCCGGCCGCTCCCCGCCGTGCTGGAGTGCGTGCCCGAGGGTGAGCTGCGGCTCGGCTCGATGCCGGAGGCGAACGGCGGCCGGCTGCTGCGCCAGCTGCCGCTGCCGGAGCTGGAGCCGTACGCGGTGCCGGTGGAGCGGCCCGGCGCCGGTTCGCACGAGCCGACGCGAGTGCTGGGCGGGATGCTGGCGGAGCTGATGTCGGCGACCGAAGAGCGGCGGGATTTCCGCCTGTTCGGCCCGGACGAGACCGACTCCAACCACCTGGGCGGGGTCTTCGAGGCGACCGAACGGGGCTGGCAGGCCGGGCTCGAACCCACCGACGAGCACCTGGGCCGGCACGGCCGGGTGCTGGAGGTCCTCTCCGAGCACCTGTGCCAGGGCTGGCTGGAGGGCTACGTACTGACCGGCAGGAACGGGCTGTTCGCCTCCTACGAGGCGTTCGCCAACCTGGTCTCCAGCATGGCCGCGCAGCACATCAAGTGGGTCCACAGCGCCCGCGAGGTCCCCTGGCGGCGGCCCATCGCCGGGCTGAACTACCTGCTGACGTCGCACGCGTGGCGCCAGGACCACAACGGCTTCTCGCACCAGGATCCGGGCTTCATCGACCATGTGCTGAGCAAGAGCCCGGATGTGGTGCGTGTCTATCTGCCGCCGGACGCCAACACCCTGCTGTGCGTGGCCGACCATGTGCTGCGCACCCGGGACACCGTCAATGTGGTGGTGGCGGGCAAGCAGTCCTGCTTCGACTGGCTGGACCTGGAGCAGGCCCGCGCGCACTGCGCGCGGGGTCTGGGCGTGTGGGAGTGGGCCGGTACCGAGCGCACGGGCGCCGATCCGGACGTGGTGCTGGCGTGCGCGGGGGACGTGCCCACCCAGGAGACGCTGGCGGCGGCCTCCCTGCTGCGCGAGTGGCTGCCCGACGTGGCCGTGCGGGTGGTGAACGTGGTGGACATCTCCCGTATGACCCACCCCACCGAACACCCGCACGGGCTGTCCGACACCGAGTTCGACGCGGTCTTCACCCGGGACCGGCCGGTGATCTTCGCGTATCACGGCTATCCGTGGCTGGTGCACCGGCTGGCCTACCGGCGGGCCGTGCACGAACAGTTGGCGGTACGCGGGTACCGCGAACTCGGTTCGACGACGACGCCGTTCGACATGGTGGTGCGCAACAGGATGGACCGCTACAGCCTCGTCGAGGACGTCGTCGACCGCACTCCGGGGCTCGGCTCGCGGGCGGTGGGAGCGCGGCAGGCCGCCGCCGACATGCGCGAGCGGCACCACCGGTACGTCCACGAGCACGGTGTGGACATGCCGGAGGTCACCGGCTGGCGCTGGACCGGCCGGTGACCCCGGGCTGCTCCGCTGTGCTCCACGCCCCGCGTGGCGCGGGTCAGACCTCGACGTCCTCCAGGATGCCGAGCGCGTCGGGCACCAGGACGGCGGCGGAGAAGTAGGCGCTGACGAGGTAGGAGATCAGCGCCTTGTCGTCGATACCCATGAAGCGGACGTTGAGCGAGGGCTGGATCTCGTCGGGGATGCCGGTCTGGTGGAGCCCCACGACGCCCTGGTCCTCCTGTCCGGTGCGCATGGCGATCACCGAGCTGGTGCCGTCGGCGCGTACCGGGATCTTGTCGCAGGGCAGGAGCGGGATGCCGCGCCACGCTCGCGCTGCGGTGCCCTCGACCTCGACACGGTCGGGGTAGATGCCCCGCTTGCTGCACTCGCGGCCGATGGCGGCGATGGTGCGGGGGTGGGCGAGCAGGTAGCGGGTCTTGCGGCGGCGGGAGATCAGCTCGTCCATGTCGTCGGGTGTGGGCGGGCCCGTACGGGAGTGGATGCGCTGGCTGAGGTCGGCGTTGTGCAGCAGGCCGAACTCCCGGCTGTTGACCAGCTCGTGTTCCTGGCGCTCGCGCAGCGCCTCGATCGTCAGGCGCAGCTGCTCTTGCACCTGGTCCATCGGCTCGCTGTAGATGTCGGCGACCCGGCTGTGCACGCGCAGAACGGTCTGCGCGACGGCCAGTTCGTACTCGCGGGGGCTGCGCTCGTAGTCGACGAAGGTGCCCGGCAGCGCGTGCTCGCCGACATGGCCGGAGGCGAGGGCGATGTCGGCCTCGCCGCGCCGGTTCTGTCGGGGTACGGCGCGGGAGAGCACCTGGTCGAGGTGGCCGCGCAGGGCCGGCGAGCGCTCGGCGATCTCCTCGAAGCGCTGCGCGGGCAGGGCCAGCACAGTGCAGCGGGTGGTGGCCCGCAGGGTGTGCTGCCAGGCCCCGGGAGCGGGGGTGAGGATCTGGTCTCCGACGTGGTCGCCGCCGGCGAGGACGCCCAGGGTGATCTCGTCGTCGTACTGTCCGGCGGCGAGTTTGACGAGCCGTCCGTGAGCGATGAGCAGCAGTTCGGAGACCGGCTCGCCGCGAGTGGTGAGCACGTCGCCGGGCGCGTATTCGCGCTGGGTGAAGTTCTCGGCGAGGGTGCGCAGCGTCGCCTCGTCGTCCAGCCCGCGCAGCAGGGCGATCTCCCGCAGTTCGGCGGGGATGACGGCGACATCGGCGCCGGTGGAGACGAATTCGATCCGGCCGTCGCCCAGCGTGTGGGTCAGGCGCCGGTTGACGCGGTAGGTGCCGCCCTTGGTCTCGGTCCAGGGCAGCACGCGCAGCAGCCAGCGCGGGGAGATCCCCTGCATCTGCGGGGGCGTCTTGGTGGTGGTGGCGAGCTTGCGTGCCGCTGCGGTGGTGAGGGCGGAGGGAGCGGTCCCGAGTGCTTCGGGGTGCGTCGTCATCAGTTCCCTGTTCCTGGTGTTTCCGGTTGCCTGTTCTGGGGCCCTTTCGCGGCCTTTTCCCTCAGTGGCCGACCTCGACGTCCTCCAGAATTCCGAGCGCGTCCGGTACGAGTACGGCGGCCGAATAGTAGGCGCTCACCAGGTAGGACATGATCGCCTTTTCACTGATCCCCATGAAGCGCACGGACAGACCTGGGCTGTATTCGTCGGGGATTCCCGTCTGGTGCAGGCCGACGACGCCCTGTGCCTTCTCCCCGGTGCGCATGGCGAGCACGGAGGTGCTGCCCTGCGGGGTGACGGGGATCTTGTTGCAGGGGAGGATCGGCACGCCGCGCCAGGCGGGCACCGAGTGGCCCTGGTAGTCGATCGCCTGCGGGTAGATACCGCGGCTGCTGCATTCGCGGCCGATGGCGGAGATCGCCTTGGGGTGGGCGAGGATGACGCTGGGGTCCTTCCAGACGGTGGCCAGCAGGTCGTCCAGGTCATCGGGGGTGGGCGGTCCGGAGTGCGTGTGGATCCGCTGCTTCATGTCGGCGTTGTGGAGCAGGCCGACGTCGCTGTTGTTGACCAGCTCGTGTTCCTGGCGCTCGCGCAGGGCCTCGATGGTGAGCCGCAGCTGCTCCTCCATCTGGTTCATCGGGTGGTTGTAGAGGTCGGCGACGCGGGTGTGGACGCGCAGGACGGTCTGCGCGACGGCCAGTTCGTACTCGCGGGGGCTGAGGTCGTAGTCGACGAAGGTGCCGGGCAGCGCGTGCTCGCCGACGTGGCCGGAGGCCAGCTCGATGGCGGACTCGCCGTTCTCGGTGCGCCGGGCGGGGATCAGCGCGCGGGAGGCGGCGAGGTGGCCGCGGAGCGAGTCGGACTGGCTCAGGACACCGTCGAACGCCTCCCGGCTCAAGGTCAGCACGGTGCCGCTGGTCAGCGAGGTAAGGGTGTGGTCCCACAGGCCGGCCTCGCCGGTCAGCCGGTCGTCTCCGGCGAAGTCGCCGTCGGCCAGCACACCGAGGGTGATCTCGTCGTCGTACCTGCCGTGGGCTGTCCTGCGCAGCTTTCCGTGGGCGATCAGGACGAGCCGGTCGGCGGGGCGCCCGGCCTCCACGATGACCTCGCCGGGCCCGAAGTCGCGCTGTTCACACCGCGAGGCCAGGGACTCCAGGACTTCGCGGTCCTCGTAGCCGCGCAGCAGGGGCAGCTCGGACAGCTCCAGCGGGATGACGCGGACCTCCGAGCCGGTGGAGACGAATTCCACCCGGCCGTCGCCCAGGGTGTGGCTCAGTCGGCGGTTGACGCGGAACGTGCCGCCTGTCACCTGCACCCACGGCAGCACTTTCAGGAGCCACCGGGAAGTGATTCCCTGCATCTGCGGGGGTGTTTTCGTGGTGGTCGCGAGATTCCGCGCGGCGGCTGTCGCAAGGCTGAGCTGTGCCTGCTCGCCCGCTTCGGCCGCGCTGTCGCTCCCGGAATTCCGCTCCGCCGCAGTCGTCATCTGCCACCCCGCCCATCTCCGTGCCGGTCAGTTCGATTCACACGCTGCGGGCAAAAGCTAGTGAGACGTCTCGGCGACGGGCAATCGCTCAAAAGATGCCCCCGCCTCCCGAATGCACGGGCGTTTCACGGGTAGCGGGCCGATTCCCGCCCCCTCTCACCCACCCAGGGTGACGAAGACATCTTGACCATCACTGTCCGCGACAACCGGAAGCGGCTCGTCCCCACAGGACGCGTACGCGGTCCGCACAAAGTGCCCATGGGGCGCAGGAGCGCAGAAGAGGCGCACAACCTCCCGCGCGCGCCCCGCGTCCCCTATGAGGGATTCGCTCAGTAAACTCTGGGCACCACGAGGGGGATCGAAGCGGGCCCGCGGAAAGGAGCGTGCCGCCCGGCCCGCCCACGAGAGCCGCCCTGACCAGGTGGCCGCACCAGCCCCGGCACCCCGCACCCGGGGCGGGGCACGAAACGGTGATTTCGCTCTCTTCGGGCTTCTCTCGTGCATGTACCGCTGCCGGCGAGGTACGTACGGACGGGGAGACAGGGGGTGAGCGGTGATGCGATCGATCGTCGGCCTCTGGCGCTGGCGCGGGAACCCACTGTGCCGCCGCACCGACCGCGGTGAGGCATGGACCGCCCTGTGTGCCGCGCTGCTGATCGCCGCGGGTGCTCCGCTGCTCGGCTGGCTCGGCGCCGGAGCAGCACACCACGCCCTGCTGCGGACGGCCCACGAACAGCAGCGCGAGCGCCACCGCGTCTGGGCCACGGCGCAGCACGTCAGCGTCCGCCCGGCGCTCGACCCGGACCCGGAGACCGGCGCCCAGCGCAGCCGGCGCACACATGTGACGGCGCGCTGGACCGGCCCTGACGGGACGGTCCGCACCGGTACCGTCTCGGTCCACCGCGAGGTGAGCGCCGGCAGCCGCTTCCCGCTGTGGACCGACGGGCAGGGCCGCCTGACGGCCCGTCCGATGAGCGCGCGCACCGCCGCCTCGCACTCGCTGCTCGCGGGTCTGGCGGCAGGCGCCTTCACGGCAGGGGGCGTGGAGGCCGGGCGGCGGCTGGCGGTGCGCATGCTGATGCGACGCCGGTTCGCACGCTGGGACGAGGAGTGGCACCGCATCGGCCCCGACTGGGGGCGGGCCGGCACCAGCAACTGAGCCTCTCGTACGCGCTTCCCGGCGGCGTCCACGGCCCCCCTGAGCGGTTCACTCGGATGGACCAGTCAACTCGAAGCCCCAGCGCACGCTACGGTGGTGCGGCCGGCACAGACGGCGCGCGCACAGCGCCGCGCATCCCGGCACAACGCATCTGAGAACGTACGAGGTTGGGGCACAGCACTCCATGGCACAGGGCTCGGTCCAGGTGACGCACAGCGGCACGTCGCGATGGCGGCGGCGCACAGGCGAGTACGCCTCGCTGTCCGCAGCGCTGGAGGTGGCGGGCGACGGGGACGTCCTCACGCTCGCCCCCGGCACCTACCGGGAGAACCTGGTGGTCGAGCACGCGGTGACGCTGCGCGGGCCCGAGCGCGCGGGCGGCGGCTCGGTGCGCATCGCCCCGGCCGACGGGGTGGCGCTCACCGTGCGGGCCGCCGCGCTCATCCAGGACCTCCAGGTCGAGGGCCAGGACTCGGCTGTGCCCGCCGTGCTGGTCGAGGACGCGGCTCCGGAGCTGACCGGACTGCGCGTGATGACGCGTTCGGCCGCCGGCATAGAGGTGCGCGCCGGTGCCCGGCCGACCGTCCGGCGCTGCACCGTTGACAATCCCGCCGGGCTCGGCATCAGCGTCTCCGGTGCGGCCGGCGGCGTCTACGAGGAGTGCGAGGTGGTGGCCGCCGGCCAGTCCGGGATCGCCGTCCGGGACGGCGCGCGCCCCCGGCTCACGCACTGCCGGGTGCACCATGCCGCCGGGGCCGGGATCTCCCTCCAGGGCGAGGGCACCACCGCCGAGGCCGTCGGCTGCGAGGTGTACGAGATCAAGGGCGGTGGTCTGCGGGTGGCCGCGCGGGCCAGCGGGCACTTCACCGACTGCCGGGTCCACCGCACCTCGGCCGACGGGGTCACGCTGGACACCGACGCCGTGCTGACCCTGGCCGACTGCGATATTCACGACATCCCCGAGAACGCCGTGGACCTGCGCTCCCGTTCGGTGCTCACGCTGACCCGTTCGAAAGTGCGGCGCTTCGGGCGCAACGGGCTGTCGGTGTGGGACCCCGGCACCCGCGTGGACGCCAACAGCTGCGAGATCCACGACAGCACGGGCGACTACCCGGCGGTGTGGGTCAGCGACGGCGCCACGGCCGTACTGGACACCTGCCGGGTGCACACCGTGCCCGACGCGCTGTTCGTCCTCGACCGGGGCTCGCGCGCCGACGTGCTCGACAGCGACCTGTCCCAGGTGCGGGGCACGGCCGTCTCGGTGAGCGACGGCGCCGCCGTCCAACTCGACGACTGCCGGATCAGCAAGGCGGCCACCGGCGCCTGGTTCCGCGACCACGGCAGCGGCGGCGTACTCAACGGCTGCACCATCGACGGCGCCGCCACCGGGGTCATCGTCACCAAGGGCGCGGATCCCACGGTGGAGCGCTGCACCGTCAGTTCGGCCGCCGAGGCGGGCTTTTACGTCTCGGCCGAGGGGCGCGGCACCTTCCACAGCTGCCGGGTGACCGGTTCGCGCGGCTACGGCTTCCACATCATCGACGGCTGTCGGGCCACGCTGCGTCGCTGCCGTACGGAGCGCTGCGCGCGCGGCGGCTACGAGTTCGCCGACGAGGGCCCCAGCGTCGAGGACTGCACCAGCGACCAGAGCGCGGCCCCCGTCAGCGCCACCGCCGACTCCCCGGCCCCGGCGGCCTCCGGCAGCTCCCACTCCCCCACCGCCGCACCGGGACTGCTGACCGCGACGGCCCCCGTCCCCCGCCAGCGGCACTCCGGCGGGGGAAGGGACGGGACGGTGGCGGCCCCGGCCGCGTCCGGGGAGCGGGCCGGCGACGAGAGCCCCGAGGAGGCACGGCCGCCGAAGGAGGTTCTCGGCGAACTCGACGCGCTGGTCGGTCTGGAGAGTGTCAAGCGTGAGGTCCGTGCGCTCACCGACATGATCGAGGTGGGCCGCAGGCGCCAGGAGGCCGGGCTCAAGGCGGCCTCCGCGCGGCGGCACCTGGTCTTCACTGGCTCGCCGGGCACCGGCAAGACGACCGTGGCGCGGCTCTACGGCGAGATCCTGCGCGCCCTCGACGTACTGCAGCGCGGCCACCTGGTGGAGGTCTCCCGCGTGGATCTGGTGGGCGAGCACATCGGATCGACGGCCATCCGCACCCAGGAAGCCTTCGAACGGGCCAGAGGCGGCGTGCTGTTCATCGACGAGGCGTACGCGCTCTCCCCCGAGGACTCGGGCCGCGACTTCGGGCGCGAGGCCATCGACACGCTGGTGAAGCTCATGGAGGACCACCGCGACGAGGTCGTGGTCATCGTGGCGGGCTACACCGCCGAGATGGAGCGGTTCCTGGCCGTCAACCCGGGTGTGGCCTCCCGCTTCTCCCGCACGATCACCTTCGGGGACTTCGCGCCCGAGGAGCTGCTGCGGATCGTCGAGCAGCAGGCCGAGGAGCAGGAGTACCA
This sequence comes from Streptomyces axinellae, assembly GCF_039532135.1. NCBI lineage: Bacteria > Bacillati > Actinomycetota > Actinomycetes > Kitasatosporales > Streptomycetaceae > Streptomyces > Streptomyces axinellae. The sequence continues at coordinate 136,094 of NZ_BAAARJ010000012.1, read as the reverse complement.
CCTGGGCAAGGGGGCCCGCGAGGCGCTGCTCGGATACTTCACCGAACTGCCCAAGGGCCCCTCGTTCGGCAACGGACGCACCGCGCGGCAGACGTTCGAGGCGATGGTCGAGCGGCACGCGGGCCGGGTCGCGCAGGTCCCCGACCCGAGCACTGACGACCTCACCCTGCTCTACCCGGAGGACCTGCCCGGCCCCCGGTGACCGTGCTCGGCGGCCGACGGCCCGGATGCCGGTTCCGCCTCCGTCTCCGCGTCCTGCCCGTCCCCCCGCTCGTGCGCCCCGGGTGCGGCGGGCCGGGGCTGTTGCGGGAGTCCGGAGGGCGGCTCGTGTCCTGCTGTGCGAGCGGACTTGGACTTCAGACGCGTCAGCAGCCCGGACCGCTCCTGCGCGAAGGCCGGGTCCGCCTGGTAGTCGCTGTGCGCCAGGATCGGCTCGGGCAGCGGCTGTTCGCGGGTACGTCCGTAGGCGAGCGGGTCGAGCAGCGGGCCCCGGTCCACCCCGCGGCACTCCTCGGGCGGGGCCTGTTCCGGCTCGTCGGCGCGCTCGGGGCGTACGGGGCCGCCGATCGGGTCGGTGAGCCGCCACAGGTTGCGCCAGCAGTCCAGGCCGTTGTGGAGCGCGGCCAGCTGCCGGGGCCCGAAGTAGGCGGGGAACCAGCGCCCGTACAGCCGCTCCAGCGGCGAGCCGTAGGTCAGCAGTCCGATCTGGCGGCGGGTGCGCGGATCCAGCTGCCACACGGCGGCTGCGGCGAGGACGCTGCCCTGGGAGTGGCCGGAGATCACCAGGCGGCGGCCCGGCTGCTCGTCGGTCCACATCGCCATCCGCCAGGCAAGGTCCGGCACCGCCCGCTCGGCGTAGCACGGCGGCGCGAAGGGGTGGGCGGAGCGGGGCCAGAAGGTCCCTACGTCCCACAGGATGCCGATGGTGCGACGGGCCGAGGCGTCGCGGTAGGCGCGGCGGCCCCAGGTGAGGAAGAGGAGGAAGCCCAGCCCTATCAGCCAGGAGCCCAGCGTCTGCACGGTGTCGGCGAATCCGGCGACGATGCCGGGGGCGCCTTCGGCTGCTTCGCTGGGGACCTCTCCAGTGAGCAGGGCCCCGAGCTGAGCGATGCCGCCGAGCAGGAGCGTGACGAGGGCGATGGTGGCGACCAGCCAGGGGGCCTCGTCGGTGAGCCCGGCACGGGCGATGGCCCCGGCGATCCGGCGGGAGCGGGACTCGTCCGGGAGCGCCCGGGGATAGCCGGCCGACACCTCGTCGGTCATCCGCCCGGTATCGCGCCACACGCGGTAGGCGAACCAGCACACCAGCAGCAGCACCACCGCGAGCAGTACAGGGATGATGGACGCCTGCCAGGTCAAGACGGTGGGCGGGCCGCCGATCAGGCCGTCGCCGGAGCCGCCGGAGCCGGAGCCGTCCAGCCAGTCCCCGACGCGCTGGGAGACACCGCCGGAGAGCACCCCGCCCAGTGCGCAGGCGAGCGTGGCGATCCCGGCCGAGGCGAACCCGGCCAGTGCCGTGCGGGGGACGCGGCCTGCGAGGTGGAGTCGCAGCCCCACGATCCCGAGCACGACGACGAGGGCTCCCTGGAGCAGCGCCAGCACCCCGAAGGTCTCGTCCCCGGGCAGCGAACCGGCGGAGACCCAGCCGGGGCGGCTCCAGGCGCTGTGCACCACGGTGAGTACGGCCACGGCGATGGAGGCGCCGGGCAGCACACGCACGGCGAGCTTGTCGATACGGTCGTCCGCCTCGCGCTCCTTGCGCCCCCTGCGGCACACGACGTACAGGACGCACAGCACCCCCGTGGCGATCAGTCCGGCCAGCAGCCGGCCCAGCACGTCCAAGGTGACGTCGCCGCCGGGCTCGCGGTCGTAGCGTCCGGCCGCCGCGGCCACGGCGGCGGCGATGGTCAGGAAGCCGACCGCCGTGTGTGCCGCGCGCAGCCGGGCCACGTGCCGCTTTCCGTACCAGAACCCGGGCAGCGACAGCGGCGGGCGCCCGTTGGCGTCGGGGTCGTCCTCGGGAACGGCGGGCTGGAGCGGCGGCTGGGACTCGTAGGCGCTCCAGGTGCGGTGGGAGAGCCACCACAGCAAGGTGATGCCGGCGGCGGGCAGCACGGCGGCGAGCGCCAGCCGCCGGCCGGGCTGGCTCCACCAGCCGCCGGATCCGGAGCCCGTGCCGGGTACGGCCATGAAGCCGAGCCAGGAGTGGGCCTCGGCGCAGCGGGCCGCCCCGGCGCACTGCCAGGCGGCCAGGTCGAGCGCGACCTCGCAGGTGGCGGCGGTCAGCAGCACGGTGAGGGAGAGCCCGATCAGGCGGACCAGCAGCCCGTGCAGGCGTACGGCGGTGCGTCGGCCGGCGGCGGGCCGGGTCCAGTGCGCGAGGTTGACGACCATGAACGGCAGCAGGATCAGCCACAGGGCGCGCGAGCCGTTGCCGGAGGTGAGGTTGGACCAGCAGTACGCCTCCGGGACGGGTTTGTCGGCGTAGTCCGCCGGGCGGTGTTCGGCGTCCTCGTCCTCTTTGCGCCGGTAGACGGCGGCTGTGCTGTCTCCGGTGACGCGTGTGGTGTGCGGGTCGCCGAGCATCTCCGCGGGGGTGGTTCCCCCGACTCCGTGGACGAGCAGTTCCAGCGAAAGCTGCGATCCGTTCCGGCTGTGCCCGCCCTTGGCCACAGCGGGCGACCCGGCCGGTGCGGAGGGCGCGGGTTGCGCGGGTGGCGCGGACGAGGCGGGTGGTGCGTCGGCGCGTGCGGGCGCGCCGGTGTGAGCGTGGTCTGACGGCATGGTGCTTCCCCCGAGATCCCCCGAAACTCTGTGTCAGCGGTCCTTTCCAGCATTCCCGCCGCAAGGCGCGGTGTGCAGCCCCTCACGGGTGCACGGGGGCGTGCGGAGCCGAATCGTGACATGCGCGCGCCCGTTGTGCGCGTGCGAGGATGGGCGGGCCGGCGGCCTCCCCACAGTCCCCACGGAACGGTCACGGAAAGCGAACGGAGACAAGGGCAGTGAGCGACAACCACAACCTCCTCGCCGAGCAGCGGCGCGCGCTCATCCTGGAGGAAGTGCGGCGCCGGGGCGGGGCACGGGTCAACGAGCTGACCCGGAAGCTGAGTGTCTCGGACATGACGGTGCGCCGTGACCTGGACGCGCTGGCTCGGCAGGGCGCCCTGGAGAAGGTGCACGGGGGCGCCGTTCCGGTCGCGGAGGCCAGCACCCACGAGCCGGGGTTCGAGGCGAAGTCCGCGCTGGAGCTGAGCGCCAAGGAGGACATCGCGCGCGCCGCGGCCGTCATGGCGCAGCCGGGCAGTGCGATCGCCCTCTCCGGCGGGACGACGACGTTCGCGCTGGCCCAGCATCTGCTGGAGGTGCCGAACCTGACGGTGGTCACCAACTCGGTGCGGGTGGCCGATGTCTTCCACTCCGCCCAGCGCTCCTCCGGCGCCGTGCAGGCGGGCCGCCCCGGCACGGCGACCGTGGTGCTGACCGGCGGGGTGCGTACGCCCTCGGATTCGCTGGTGGGCTCGGTGGCCGACGCGGCGATCCGCTCGCTCCACTTCGACGTGCTCTTCCTGGGGGTCCACGGGATATCCGTCGAGGCGGGTCTGTCCACACCCAACCTCGCGGAGGCGGAGACCAACCGGTGCTTCGTGGACTCGGCGCGCCGGGTGATCGTGGTGGCCGACCACACCAAGTGGGGGACGGTGGGCCTGAGTTCGTTCGCCTCGCTGGACCAGGTGGACACCCTGGTCACGGATGCCGGGCTGCCCGAGGAGGCGCGCGAACAGATCCAGGAGCAGCATCCGCAGCTCGTGGTGGCCGGTGAGCCGGAGGAGCCGGGCACGGACAGCGGCCCGGAGACCGGCGGATTGTGAGTTCCGGGCCGGCCGGAACGGGCCCTGGCCGGCCCGGAAACGCCGCCGGTTCCCCTGCCCCTGATACCCCGGCCCCTGACTTTCCGACTCCCGGCTCCCTGCTCCCCCAGGGGGGACACGAGACGGACGGAAGAGCGCCCGATAAATTGTGCACATCCGTTCGCACACTGCTGGGGGTCATCCCATGGCACGTCAACTGCGTCCCGTAGGGCTGGAGTTCGCCGATACGGCACCGTTGCGGCTCTCCTTCACCGCCGACCTGGGGGTGCCGCGCGAGCGCGTGTTCGTCGCGCTGTCCGAGGAGTTGGAGGGCTGGCCGCGCTGGTTCACGGCGGTTTCCGAGGTGACGCCGGTGGAGGGCGGCAAGGGGCGGCACGTACGGCTGAAGGGCGGGGGCTTCTTCACCGAGACGGTTCTGGCCTCGCTGCCCGCCGAGCGGTACACCTACCGGATCGACCGGACGAACGCGCCGGGGATGCGCGCGATGATGGAGGACTGGAACCTGACGGTGGCGCCGTCCGGCGGAGCACGGGTGCGCTGGACGATTGCGGTGGACGGCCCCCGCACGCTGCGCACCCTCATGCGGCTGAGCCGGGCCGGACTCGGCGCCTCCTTCGGGGACGCGATGCGCAAGCTGGACCTCGGACTGCGCCCGTAGGGGGTGTCGGATCTCCGCGCCCTGCCGCTGCCCGGATCCCCCAGCGGCGCCAGGCCCCGGCCGGCTCAGGCCCACTCCCCCGTGGCCAGCACATGTTCCAAAGTGGCCGTGTACGGGGCGATGTCCAGGCCCTGGGAGGCCAGCCAGGTGTCGGAGTAGTACTTGTCGAGGTAGCGGTCGCCCGGATCGCACAGCAGGGTGACGACGCTCCCCCGCTCACCGCGCTCCAGCATCTCGGCGACGATCTTGAGGCTGCTCCACAGGCCGGTGCCTGTAGACCCGCCCGCCCTGCGGCCGAGTACCCGCTCCAGAACGCGTACCGCGGCGACGCTGGCCGCGTCGGGCACCTTCATCATCCGGTCGATTGCCGCGGTCACGAAGCTCGGCTCCATCCGGGGCCGTCCGATGCCCTCGATGCGGGAGGCCGTGTCGCTGGTCGCCTCCGGGTCCCCACGGGTCCAGCCGTCGAAGAAGCAGGAGTTCTCCGGATCGGGGACGCACACGCGGGTGTCGTATTGCATGTAGTGGATGTAGCGCGCGAAGGTGGCGGAGGTGCCGCCCGTGCCCGCGGTGGCCACGATCCAGGCGGGTTCGGGATACCGCTCCCGGCTCAGCTGCTGGTAGACGGACTCGGCGATGTTGTTGTTGCCGCGCCAGTCGGTGGCCCGCTCCGCGTAGGTGAACTGGTCCATGAAGTGGCCGCCGCTCTCGGCCGCCAGCGCCGCCGAGACCTCGTACACACTGCGCGGGTCGTCCACCAGGTGGCACCGCCCGCCGTGGAACTCGATGAGCCGGGTCTTCTCACCGCTGGTCGTGCGGGGCATCACCGCGATGAAGGGCACGCCGATCAGCTTGGCGAAGTACGCCTCACTCACCGCGGTGGAACCGCTGGACGCCTCGATGACGGGGCCGCCCGGCCGGATCCAGCCGTTGCACAGCGCGTAGAGGAACAGGGAGCGGGCCAGGCGGTGTTTGAGGCTGCCGGTGGGGTGGGTCGATTCGTCCTTGAGGTAGAGATCGATCCCCCACTCCTCCGGGAGCGGGAAGGAGAGCAGATGCGTGTCGGCGCTGCGCCCGCTCTCGGCTCTGACCTTGCGTACCGCCTCCTTCAGCCAGCTCCGGTAGGCGCCGTCGTCGCGGTCCACATCGGCTGTCGGGACGGCTGTGACAAAAGGGGCGGATTCGGCAGTACTCACGATGTCGATCATAAAGGGGCACTGGTAGATGGGCGCGGAGCAGGGCATGCTCCTCCGGAGGGGTACGGCCGTCCCCGGGTGTGCGGCGGACGCGCGGGGGTACCCCCTGCTGGAACGATCCGGTGGGAGGCGGTTTGCTGTGGCGGAGCCGGAATACGACGCGACCGGGGTAGGCATACGCCGGATGCTTCGCTCACTCACCCGTGCCGGCCATGTGCTGGTGCGAGACGGCCAACTGGTGCTGATGACCAGTTACGGCAGTGAGATCGACAGCGCTCCGGTCGACCAGGTCCGTATCAGCGGATACGGGCTGCGGGACCAGGCGCTGGCGACGCTGGGCGGGAACCGGTATGTGCTCCGGCTGGGGCTCGGCCACCGCGAAGGACTGCTGTCGGCGGTGCGCACGGCCCGCGCGAAGGCCGCCGCCGAGCGCGGTGTACTCGGCTAGGTCTCTCGTTTGGCTCTCCGCGGGTCCGCGGCGTCAGCTGCGGCACCTCGCCGCCTTGTCGGAGCATCCGAATGCGTCCAGTACGAGGAATCTCCTCCGCCTTGCGAGGCACCGCATCTGAGGCCGCGGCCTGATCCACGAAGATCCAAACGAGAGACCCCAGGTGACCGCGGCACCGCTGCCGCGGGCGGCCCGGCTCGGCCGCTCCCGCACCGGACGCGTTCCGTACATCACAGGTGACCCGCTCCCCGCCCTTCGGACAGGCCCTCTCAGGGAGTCACAGCCGTGATCAGTCCACCGAGCAGTACGGGCACGCAGGCCCCGCCCCATCGGCGCTGTGCCGTGGAGTTCCACGCGCTTCCCTCGCGGATCGGGCAGGTCCGCAGAATCGTGGTGGCGCAGCTGCGCTACTGGCGCCTGGGGCCGCTCATCGACGCGGCAGTGCTGGGGGTGACGGAGCTGCTGGCCAACGTCCACAGGTACGCGGGGGCCGACAAGCATTGCAGGGTCGAACTGGCGCTGTCCTGGGGCAGGTTGACGGTCTCGGTACATGATCATGACCCGCGGCTGCCCAGCGTGCGCTCCCCCGCCAACGCGCCGGTGACCTCGCCGGAGCGGACGGCCGCCGGAGGGCGGGGGCTGGCGCTGGTGGCGGCCGTCAGCGCGAGCTGGGGTATGCGGGCGCGGCGGGATGGTTCGGGCAAGACCGTCTGGTTCGCGCTTCCCGCCGCACCCGTCGCGTCTGCCGCACGGCTCGCGCCCCCCGCCGCGCCGGAGGCCGGGGGCCCCATGAGGGCTGTGGGACCGGTCGTGGAGCCGGAGGCAGGGCCGGCGAGCGCTCGGACCTCCGCGCCGCCACTGCCGTAGACGGTCACACTGCCCCGGGTCTGTCCGGCTGCCCGGTGGAGAGGAGTGTGCCGGTCTCCGCGCGCATGCACACGCGCAGCCAGCGGTCGAGACCGGCGCCCTTCTCCGAGCGGCGGATCTCGCGCAGTCCCGGGGAGAGTTCGGGCGCGGCCAGTACGCGGAAGCCGAGACGCGCGTAGTAGGGCGCGTTCCAGGGGACGTCCGCGAAGGTGGTGAGGGTCAGCGCGGGCATGCGGTCCGCCACCGCGCACCGGGCGAGGTGGCGGATGAGGGCGCGTCCGATGCCGCGGCGGGCGTTGTCCGGATGGACGGAGATCTGCTCGATGTGCAGGCAGCCGTCGAGCGGTTCGACCAGCGCGTAGGCGATGGCCATGTCCTCCCCGCCCGTTTCGCCGGGCTGCTGCGCGCGCGGTCCGCCGCTCTCGTCCCGCGCCGGGCCCGCCGCCGTCTCGCGGCCGATACCGCCGCCACCGCTGACGACCCAGAGTCCGCGGGCTGCCTGGTAGCCGTTCAAGGCCGCCGTCGGGGGAGGTTCGTCGTCGGCTATCTCCGGCATGCCGACGTCGCGGAACGACCGCCCCGCCGCCCGCTCGATCTCCTGGATCCGGCCCAGTTCGTGCCGGGCGCCCGCTCTGATGCGCACGGGGCTATCCTCCCAGCGCCCCGAGCGGGTCATCGAGTACGGGCTGCCACGCCAGTTCGGCCGCGCCGACCAGGGAGCTGTGGTCGAGGGAACTGGGGATGACGGGCACACCGCCGCTGCGGCCCCACAGGCTGCGGTCGGCGACCACGCCGCGCAGCCGGTCCCCGTCGGCCTCCACCAGGGCGCGGTGCAATCCGGCCAGGACGATGCGGTCGGGGTTGAGGATGTTGACCAGTCCGGCCAGGCCCAGTCCGAGCCGGTCGATGAGCGTGCCCGCCGCCCGGCGCACGGCCGGGTCGGTGTCGTACTCCTCGCGTACCATCGCGCTCGCCTGGTGCAGCGGCGAGTTCTCGGGGCCCGCACTGCGGCCCGCGGCGTCGAAGAGCGCGGCGGGGTCGGTCTCCGCGTCCAGGCAGCCCCGGCTGCCGCAGTGGCAGGGCCGTCCTCCCGGGTCCACGGTCAGGTGGCCGACCTCCAGGGCGAGCCCCGAACTCCCGGTGTGCAGCCGCCCGTCGAGCACGAGTGCACCGCCGACACCGTGGTGCCCCGTGCCGACGACGAGCAGGTGCCGGGCGCCGCGGCCGGCCCCGTGCCGGTGTTCGGCCAGCGCGGCGACGTTGAGGTCGTTCCCGGCGAAGCCCGTCACCGGGGGCGCCCCGGAGGGCCCGGGGATACCGGCGTCGGCGAGGCAGGCGCGGAAGATGTCGCGGACGGGTGCACCGGCTTCCCAGGCCAGGTGCAGCGGGTTGAGCGCGGTGCCCTCCGGTTCGGCGACGGCGGAGGGGACGGCGAGCCCGGCGCCGACGCAGCGCCGCCCGGCGGTGCGCAGCAACTCCGCTCCGGTGGTCACGACTTCGCCGAGTACCTGCGCCGGGTCGGCGTCGATGGCGCCGCAGCCGGGCGCGGTGGCGACGATGTGCCCGCCGAGGCCCACGAGCGCCGCCCGGTACCCGTCGGAGTGCACCTGGGCCGCCAGCACCACGGGACCCTCGGGGTTGACCGCGAGGCGGTGCGAGGGGCGGCCCTGTGTGCCGACGGGGGCTGTGGGGTGGGCATCGACGGTGATGAGGCCGAGGGATTCCAGCTCCGCCGCCACCGCGCCGGCTGTCGCCCGGGTCACACCCAGTTCGGCGGTCAGCACCGCGCGGGTGGGCGCCTGCCCGGTGTGGACCAGCTCCAGTGCGGGCCCCAGGGCCGAACGCCCTCTCTCCAACCTTGTTGTACGCGTCTGGGTCACGGCCCTATTCTCTCTTTGTGCCGACACTAAACAAAATACGGTCGGCGCTCGCCGGTGCGAAGGGGCGCGGCGGTCAGTCTCCCATCGACGCCCCCTCCCCGGACCTGCGCCGCTTCCGTGCCGCACTCACCACCTTCTTCGCACTCGACGGCTTCCTGTTCGCCGGATGGGTCGTCCGCATCCCCGCCGTCAAGGAACAGACCGGCGCCTCGGCGAGCGCGCTGGGGCTGGCGCTGCTGGGCGTCTCGGCGGGCGCCGTGGCCACGATGGTGTTCACCGGGCGGCTGTGCTCCCGGTTCGGCAACCAACCCGTGGTCCTCGCCTGCGCGTTCCTCCTCCCCGTGAGCATCGCGCTGCCCCCGCTGACACACTCCGCCCTCACGCTGGGGCTCGTACTGCTGGTCTTCGGCGCCGCCTACGGCGGGATGAACGTCGCACTCAACAGCACTGCCGTTGACCTGATAGCCGCCCTGCGCCGCCCGGTGATGCCCGGCTTCCACGCGGCCTTCAGCCTGGGCGGCATGCTCGGCGCCGGGCTCGGCGGCCTGCTGGCCGGGCACTTGAGCGCCACCCGCCATCTGCTTGCACTGACGGCGGCCGGACTGGCCGTGGCCGCACTCGGCGCCCGGCCTCTGCTGCGCCATGAACTGCGGCCCGCACAGCGCGCCGCCGCCCGGCCGGAAGGCGGCGCCGTCCGGCCGGGCGGGCGGGCGCGTCTGCCGGTCGCGGTGCTCGGAGTGATCGCGCTGTGCACCGCCTACGGGGAAGGCGCGCTGGCCGACTGGAGCGCGCTGCACCTGACCGACGACCTGGACGCGAGCGCGGGGCTGGCGGCCTCCGGATATTCGGTGTTCGCCGGAGCCATGACCCTCGGCCGGCTCATGGGCACCACGCTGGTCGAACGCCTCGGCCCCGGGCGGGTGCTGGTCGTCGGCGGTCTGCTGGGCAGTTGCGGAATGCTGCTGGGGTCGCTGGGGCCGACGGTGTGGCTGGTGCTGGGCGGCTTCGTGCTGACGGGACTGGGGCTGGCCAACGTCTTCCCCATCGCCATCGGCAGGGCGGGCGACCTGGGCGGTCCCGACGGCGTCGCCGCGGCCTCCACCTTCGGGTACGGGGGCATCCTGCTGGGCCCTGTCGCCATCGGCTTCCTGACGGACTGGTTCTCGCTGCCCACCGCGCTGTTGACCGTCGCACTGCTGGCGGCCCTCGCCTCGCTGACCGCCTGGGCGACGCGGCACGCGGTGCTCCCGGAGGCGTGAGCGGGCGGAGGCATGAGCGGGCGGACGGCGCCGGCCGGCCAGAGTCCGTCGATTCTCGTCACGCTGCCGATGCTCATGCTCATCTGCTGGGGCACCGACGACGCCTGGATCGCGGCGGAATACGCCCGCGAGTCGGCGCCCAGGACCCCGGGGACACGGCTGCGGCTGATCGGGGGCGCGGGCCGTCTCGTGCAGGAGGACGCTCCGGCCCGGCCGACGGAGGCGCTGCTCCGCTTCCTGCTGGACGACGCCGCGGCCGTCGGCCTCTGAGACGGTCGGCGTCACCACGGACGCGCCGGGGGCGGTCGGCCGGCCGACCCTGGCCCATGGTGGCGTCGCCCGAGCGCGGGGGCCGCCCCTGCTCCCGGCGCGATTGCGCGGCTCAGCCCCCCAGGCCCACCTGGTCCGCCAGCCGATCGACCGCGTGCGCGAAGAACTGCTCCCGCGCCTCGATCACATTGGTGAACTGCCCGAACAGCTCGAAGCTGATCAGTCCGGAAAGCTGTGACCATGCCGCGATCAGCTCCACGGCCACGGCGGCCGGCAACCGGACCCCGAGGCCCGCGATGAGGGCCTCCGCGTCGCGCAGCACCGGCTCGGGCGCGGTCGGAGACCGCGGAGGGCGGCGAAGGGCGCCACTGTCGTGGGCATCCCGGACGATGGCGAAGAGGACGAGGCCGACGCGGGCCGCGGGACCGGTGGTGGACTGCGGGGCGGAGTATCCGGGGACGGGCGAGCCGTAGATCAGCGCGTACTCGTGCGGATGCTCCAGCGCCCATTCGCGCACGGCCCGGGACACCGCCTGCCACCGGGCGAAGTGCGAGTCGGCCATGGACTCGGCGGCGGCCAGTGCCTCTTCGGCGGCGGCACCGACAGCGTCGTAGGCGTCGGTGATCAGGGCGGTCAGAAGGTCGTCACGGCTGGGGAAGTAGCGGTAGAGCGCCGAGGAGACCAGGCCCAGCTCGCGTGCCACGGCGCGCAGGGAGAGACGTGCGGCACCCTCGGCCGCGAGCTGACGGCGTGCCTCGGCCTTGATGGCTGTCGTGATCTCACCGCGTGCGCGCTCGCGTGCGCCCTGGATCTTCGTACTCATGGACGGCAAGTGTGCCAGGTTTCAGAGCGGTGACCAATAACGAGAACACTGCTCTCCTTTATCATCACCGCTCTCGAAGTGGAGCGCGGCTCTTGCCTTGGAGCGCCGCTCGGGTAACACTGACTCCCAGAACGGTGAGAGCACTGCTCTCGAAGAAGATCGGCGCTCCATTCACGCCGTCCGGATCACCCCCCGCCCCGTCACGGAGGAACCATGCCATCCAGCACCGAACCGGCCCCGACCCCCGCCGGCACCGGGTCCGCACTGTTCGTCATGCGGCCCGGCTGGTTCACCAGAAGAGTGCTCAACCCCACGGTCTCCTGGCTCTCCCGACGGGGAATCAGCCTGGCGGGCTCGGGTGTCCTCGCGGTCAAGGGACGCAAGAGCGGCGAGTGGCGCCGCACCCCGGTCAACCCGCTGGCACACGACGGCGCGGTCTATCTCGTCGCGGCCCGGGGCCATGTGCAGTGGACGCGCAACATGCGCGCGGCCGGCGGCGGCGAGATCCACCGGGGGAAGAAGAGCCGGCCCTTCACCGCCGTCGTGGTCGAGGACGCGGACAAACCCGAGATCCTGCGGGCTTATCTGCGCAAGTGGAAGTGGGAGGTCGGCGCCTTCTTCGGGAGCCTCGGCCCGGATTCCACGGACGAGGAACTGTTGGCCGCCGCCCCGAGACATCCGGTCTTCCGGATCACCTACACCGGTTGAACGGCAGCTCCTGGCACGCCCCGTGTGTCCCCGGGCGCTCACGGAACCGCCCCGGGGCAGCGCCCCGCCACCGCTGGAGGGCCCTCGCCCCACGAGGGCGAACCGCCTGAACGAGTATCTCCGCTTACCCGCCGCACGGGCCTCGGCGAGCGGGAGAACTGCCGGACACGGACTTCTTCCCCGGCCGCTCGTGCGAGGTGCGGAGTCCGCCGATCAGCACGAGCCGGTACGGATACCGGACCACAATCTGGACGACCTCGCCGCTACGGTCAGTACCCCGGTCGCCGAGGCCCGCAAGCAGGGTGAGGCTCTCTCCGCGCACCCGGCGAGCAGTCCTCCCGGCCTGACGGCGAGGAGGAAAGGACCGGCACGGGTTCCACTTCAGCTCCCGGCGACGGGAGCGGCCACGGCGAGGCTTCTTCCGTCCTCGTCCTGGCGATGACCCGCGAGGGATACGCGGAAGAGCCGGCGGCGCTGACGGTCTGGGCGCACGGCCTGCTGCCGGTCCACGGGGCGTGAGATCGCCTCCACCCGCCCGTGGCGCCCGCAGGGGAGCGTGCCCCCGGGCGCCGCACGACAGGAGCGCCCGGTCGGCCCCGCCCCATATGCCGCCTTGTCGTGCCGTAGGGGGACGGCCTCACCCGACAACCTCGGCAGCCGGCACCGGGGGTGACGGCGGGTCATTCCAGTTCTGTGACCAGCGACTTCAAGAACAACGCTTTTCCCCTGGTGCCCCGCGCCAGGCCCGGGCTACGATCCCACCCGTAGACATCAGTCACATGTGACACCCGAATATGTGCCCACCCCACCCGATGTGATCGAGACTCTGTGCGGGTTCGCACACGAGGTGACGATCAGAATTTCCTGACCGACGGCGGGCCCATCCGGCCGCCCTCGCCCATCAGACACTTCGTTCTATGAGGCGGTGATGGTTTCCATGAAGCCCGAATCCGAGCACGCGGTGATCCGCTCGGGCTCCCCGATACCCGAGGCTCCGGGGGCGTATCCCCTGGTGGGGCACGCACCCTACCTGGCGAGGAATCCATCGCCCTGGCTGGCTGCCTGCCGACGGACCGGGCCCGTGGTGCGAGTTCGCCTCGGCACACGACCCGCATACCTCGTCTGTGCCCCCGAACTGGTCCACCGCATGCTGGTGATCGACGTCGAGGCGTTCGACAAGGGTGGCCCCATCCTGGACAACGCGCGCCCGTTCGTCGGCAACGGGCTGGTGACCTCGGCACACGCGGAACACCGAAGACAGCGGAGAATCATGCAGTCGGCCTTCCTGCCCGGCCGCATCGACGGATACGCCTCCGTCTTCCAGCACGAGGGCGACGCCATGATCTCGTCCTGGACAGCGGGAAAAGAGATCGACTTTCTTGCCGAGGCCCACGTCCTGGTCGCGCGGACACTCGCGCGGACGCTGCTCCCCGAAGCCGACCTGCCCGAGTCCGGCTGGCTCGCGGACAAGGTCGCTGATTTCCAGGCCGGACTACTCATCCGCACTGCACTGCCTCACCCCTGGGTCCGCCGGCTCCCCCTCCCGGCCAACCGGCGCTTCGAGCAGGCCCGAAACCAACTCCAGTCCTCGGCACGCCGAGCCATCGCAGCGGCTCGCATCCGGCCGACCCCGGGAAGCCTGGTGGACAACCTCATGACGGCCCGCGACGGCGACGGCGACGGCTTCAGCGACCAGGAACTGGTCGACCAGATCATCACCCTCCTCCTCGGCGGAACGGAACCCATCGCCTGCACCCTCGCCTGGGCCGCACACCTCCTCACCCAGCACCCTGACGTCCAAAGGCGTCTCCAGGAGGAGATGGACAGTGCCCTGGACGGGCGCACGGCCGGCCCGGAGGACTTCAGGAACCTCCGACTGACCCGCAACGTGCTGCAGGAGACCCTGCGGCTGTACCCCATCGTCTGGATGATGACGCGGGCCAGCACACAGGAGGTCGCCCTCGGTGAGCACCGCTTCCCTGCCGGGACCGATTTCCTCTTCAGCGCCTACCAGCTTCAGCACGATCCCGCTCACTTTCCGCAACCCGAGCGGTTCGACCCTGATCGCTGGGACACCCCGGTCGGCGCCTCCACCCGCCAGGCGCACATACCCTTCGGCCAAGGACGCCGCAAGTGCATCGGCGACACCTTCGGCATGGCAGAAGCCACCATCGTCCTGAGCGCGGTATTGACCCGGTGGCACCTGCGTCCGGCGCCCAACAGCCGCGTACGCAGCCGCTTCCGCTCGGATCTGAGCCCCAGCGAGTTGCGCATCATTCCACACCCCAGGAATCCCAGAACCTGATTCTCCGCTCCGCCCCCGGCCTCCACCAGCCGTTCCGTTCAAGGCAGCGCGAACGCGAACCGGTACTCGCCGAGCCGGACAGGAGCCGATCACGCGACAGCCGCTTGGCTGTTCACCCGCGCCCATGACGCGTCATGTGGTGTGCCGCCGACGCGCTTTGCGCGCCAGGGCGTGGCCTGCTGCGCCAAGCCCCTCTTCATACGAGGAGTTCGATGAGTAATCGACTGGAGGAAGTCCCCCAGCTGCCGGGAAAGCTGCCGTTCCTGGGGCACCTGCCCGGAATGGCCTGCGACCCCTTCGGCTTCTTCGACCGAGCAGCCGGACACGGGCCCCTGGTCCGGGTCAGACTCGGCTCGAAGACCGCCTGTGTGGTGAACGATCCCGCCCTGCTGCGGCACATGCTGGTCGCCGGCCGCGGCGACTTCGACAAGGGGGGCGGGGTGGTCGAGGCGTTCATCAAGCTGTGGGGCGGCAACGGCGGCCTCGCGGCCTGCCCGAACGAGGCGCACCGAGTCGCGAGACCGCTGATGCAGCCTGCTTTCCACCCCAGCCGAATACCCGACTACAACCGGCAGATGGTGCGCAACGCGACGGAGATCGTCGGACGGTGGCGACCGGGTCAGGCAGTCGACATCGACCGGGAAATGACGCGCCTGACCACGAAAACGCTGACGAACTCGCTGTTCACCGATCCCGTCTCGGTCCGGTGTGTCGACCAGTTCCAGCACGACCTGCCGATCATCAGCAGCGGTCTCCTCGCCAGGACGATCCTGCCGGCCTACGGCAGGCTCCCGTTGCCGGCCAATCGCCGATACCGCGAGGCCCAAGCGCGGACACGCTCGGCCATCGACTCGATGATCCGCAACCGCCGGGAGGATCCAGGTGACTACGAAGACCTGTTCAGCCTGCTTCTGGTACGTGGGCCGGACGGCACCGTCGCGCTGAGCGACGAAGAGGTCCAGGGCCACATCTGGAGCTTCATGATCGGAGGCATCGACACCACGGCCGCGCTGCTGGCCTGGACCCTCAGCCTTCTGGTCCGCCATCCGCACTGGTACACACGGGTGGAGGAGGAGATCGACACGGTGCTCGACGGAGCGCCTCCCTCCCATGCCGACCTGGCACGGCTGCCCCAGCTGCAGCGAGTCCTGACTGAGACACTGCGTCTGTACCCACCGGGCTGGGTGGTCAGCCGGGTGGCCCGCGCGCGGACCGCGCTGGGCGGCTACCGGATTCCCGAGGGCGCGGAACTCTACTTCAGCATTCGCACGTTGCTCCGTGATCCGGCGGTCTACGCCGATCCCGACCGCTTCGATCCCGACCGTTGGCTGGACGGGAACTGTACCCGCGCGCAGCGCGCGGCGTTCCTCCCCTTCGGGGCCGGAGCCCGCAAGTGCATCGGCGACGTCTTCGCCCTGGCCGAGGCCGCCTCGACCTTGGCCGTGCTGTTGCAGCGCTGGCGGGTTCAGCCGGTGGCCGGGTCGCGGGCCACGCTGAAGGTCGGCGTGGTGCTGCACCCGAAGGGGCTGCGCCTGCGTGTCATGCCCAGAACGCCGGCCCGCCCCCTCCGCCCCGCGGCGGAGGACCCCCCGCGCGAGCGGGGGCAGTCGGCCGGTACTCCGCACGAGACCGGCCACAGCTCGTGAGGCGCTTGCCTGTCGCGCGCCAGGCCCGCCGGCGCACTCCATCAGAACGCTTGAGGAGACGTGAAGTGTCATGAGCGAGCATCTACCGCTGTGCGAGCCGCCGGCTCGGAGTCTTGATGTGCCGGAACATGTGGCCGTCATCCTCGACGGCAATCGCCGCTGGGCGCGGCATCACGGGCTGCCCGCTGTCGAGGGGTACCGGCGAGGCGCGGTGCGGGTGGGCAACTTGTGGGACTGGTGCGAGGAGTGGGGCATCGGATATGTGACCGTGTGGGTGCTGTCGCTGGACAATCTGCACCGGTCCGGTGAGGCGGTGCGGGCGCTTCTGGAGGTCATCACAGCCGGGCTTCGGAAGCTCGCCGATCAGCGGCGTTGGCGGATCCGGCCCATCGGCGCACTGGAGGCCCTGCCCGATCGCACACGGGACCTGCTGTACGAAATCGAGGCCGATACCGCGGATGTACAGGGCCTGGTGGCCAATGCGGCGATCGCCTACGACGGGCGCCAGGAGATCGCGCAGGCGGCCCGCGCCCTGATCAATGAGCACTCGCCCGGTGCCCTGTCACCGGGGACGGCCGTGCCCGGTGACACGGTGGACGAATCGGGGCTGGCCCGGCACCTGTACACGGCCGGGCAGCCCGACCCCGATCTGGTCATACGCACTTCGGGAGAGCAACGGCTGTCCGGCTTCATGCCCTGGCAAACGGCGTATGCGGAGTACCACTTCGCTCCCGTGTGCTGGCCCGACTTCACGCGAGGGGACTTCGACGACGCTCTGGCCGTATACGCCAAACGCCAGCGCCGCAGCGGTTTGTGACCGGCAAGGAGAGTGAAATGCCCGTTCCGCCCAGCCCCGACATCTTCGGACGCCCCTTCTTCGTACCGGAACTGCTGACCGGTCCGGGGCCGCAGTTCCACCCCGAAACCGCCGAGATGGAGCGGCAGATCGACGCGTGGACTCGCCCGTACCTGGAACGAATGGAATTCGATGAGCAGTCGATCTCCGCATTCCTCGCGCGGCGCCAGCCCTGGTGGCTGATCCTCATCTATCCGCACGGCGTTCCCGAGCGTCTGGTCGCCATGGCCAGGCTCATCCAGTTCATGTGCGCCTTCGACGACCTGACGGACCGGTTGGACGCCGCGGAGGTGTCGGAGCGCACCGCGAGCCTCGCGAAACGGTTGGTCTCCTTCTCCTCCAGCACGTCAGTCGGGGACCAGGACCCTCTTACCGGGATGTTGGCCGACGCGTGGACGTCCGTCACCTCGGACATGACCGCGGGGCAGACGGCCCGGCTCACAGCCGCCCTCAAGGAGTTCGTCGAGGCCGAACTGCGGGGCATCGAAATGGCAGGCACGGGCGACATCTTCGAGTTCGAGGACTACCGGCGATTCAGGCGCTTCAATGTCGGTACACCGGTCTATGTGAGGGTGGCGGATTTCGTTCTCGGGTTGTCGTTCCCGGAGGAGTTCTTCACGGACCCTGACGTCGTGGAAGCGCTGGCGCTCGTTTCGGAGCACACCGCCTTCGTCAACGACCTGCTGTCCTTCGGCAAGGAGACCGCCTGCGGCCACTGGCAGACCAACGCGCTGGCCGTGTGGCACGTGGCCGGGGGACTCGGTCTCCAGGCGTCGGTGGATCATCTGGCAGCACATCTGCGCACGGTCCAACAGGAGTTGACGCTCCGTTCGCAGCGGATCCGCGAGGGGAGGTGGGCGGACCTCGAAGGGCTGGAGAGTTACCTCACCGAACTCAGCCTGATGGTCCCCGGCGACGTCCTGTTCGAGTTCGCCACATCCCGCTACCGGGGTGACGGCTTCGTCTGGGACGGCATCACCTCCGGCATCGCGGTCTACCACCGCAGCCACTTCGAGATCAGGGGACTTCCGCAGACCGGACAGCCCGGCCCACAGCCCGCACACGTCCCCTGAACGGTGATCAGCCCCGTTGCCCGGCGCGGGCAGGGCGGTGAAGAACCGCGCGCGAAGACCGCGACGCCTGGGCGGCGGCGGGCCCCGGACGCGGATGGCCGGCGGCGGCTCCGGCGTAAGGACCGGGGAGGGCCTCGGACACCGGCCCCGCCCGGAGGCCGGTGGACAGGTGACCGGCAGGCTCCACCGGGCGGCCCCGGAGGCGGTCCGGGGCCGCCCGGCACGATGACCTCTACTGCCGCGAAGCGGCCCAGGAGGCCGCGGGCCCGGGTCTCGCCACCTTCGTCAGCTGCGACCGGCTTCGTCCAGTCGCTGTACCGCGAGTGCGAAGAGCTGGTCGAGATAGGCGTTCCCCGTGGGATCCCGCAACGGCCACCAGACATAGTCCTCGTGCGTGGTGTCGATCCGTGGCCGGGCACCGTGTTCGGCGAAGGCGAGAAACGTGACGTTCACGGTGTGCGTGGTGGTGTCCCCGTGTGCGGAGGCTTCGAAGACTGTGGAGAAGGTTCCCAGCGGCCCGTACAGCTCCAGGCGCAACCCGGATTCCTGCTCGGCGGTGCGCAGTGCCGCCTGGGCGAGCTGTTCGGCTTTGCGCATACGGCCCCCCTGCAACCACAAGGACCCGGCCTGGGGTTCCTGGCGGCGGCGGGTGAGCAGCGCCGCACCGTCACGGACGATCAGCGTATCGACACAGACCACCGGCAGCCGCTCCAGGGCCGCGCGGTACAACTGCTCGGGAACCCATGCTTCGTCCTCGGGGACATCGCCGTCCCGCCAGTCCAGGACAGGGAACGTACCGGTGTCCTCCGACGGCACCGGGCCGAGCGATTTGGCCGAGTTGACCATTCTCATTCCACCTCTCCCATAAATGAACCGCCGCGTCCGAAATTACCTTGCGCGCCCCACCCGCTTCCGGCGGCATTGTGAATGCGGGCAGCGACGACCGAAGTGAAGACCCTTGCCTCAGCAAGGCTTCTCGACGGAGATTTCCGGACCCAACGCTCTTTCAGCACAACATTTGATTCAATCACCGGAAGGGGGTTGGCGACCCGACGTCGGGGATCTTATGCTCGCCCTGCGCAGCCGACAAGAGAGGGGCCGACGGGGGCACTTGGCACCTTACCGGACATTACCGGTAAGGCAGTATTCAAGCGTCACTGCGTTATCGACACCCCGTGCACCGGCCTGTACTCCGATGTGGCCCAGGGACGCAACAGCTCAGTATCAGGAATGGAAGTCACTCATGACTCAACCGGAATTCTGGCGTGGTAAGCAGGTACTGGTCACCGGCGGTTGCTCCTTCATCGGATCGCATCTGGTGGAGCGTCTGGTCGATGCCGGCGCGAGAGTGCGTGTGGCGGACGACCTCAGCTCAGGGCGGCTGGAGAACCTCAGCAAGGTTCCCGCCTCCGACTGGGAGTTCGTCCAGGGCGACCTGTGCGACCCGCGACTGGCCGCCGAAGTGGTGCGCGGCATCGACATCGTCTTCCACCTTGCCGCGATTCACGGTGGCCGGGGATTCATCGAACTGCACCAGGCAGCGTGCTCGCGCAACTTCGTGCTGGACGGCGTGGTTTCCCAAGCGGCCGTCGAAGCAGGCGTGCAGAACTTCGTCTTCGCTTCCTCCGGCTGTGTCTACCCGGTCGATTTGCAGGCCGACGTCGACAAGGAAGTCCGGCTCACAGAAGCACAGGTCGGCCCGCCCTTCCACGCGGACGGAATCTACGGGTGGGCCAAGCTCATGACGGAGCAGCGGCTCGCCGCGCTGCACGAGGAGGCCGGATTCTCCTCCGTGTCGTGCAGGTTGTTCACGGTCTACGGCGAGCGCTGCCCGGAAAGCCACGCCCTGACAGCCATGGTGGGCCGGGCGTTCCTGCGGCAGCAGCCCTTCGAGGTCTGGGGCGACGGAACCCAGATCCGCAACTGGACGTATGTCACCGACATCGTGCGGGGCCTGCTGCTGGCCGGCGAGCACATCCGTGACGGCAGCGCGATCAACCTCGGCACCGAAGAACCCATCCAGGTCCGGGAAGCCGCCCAGCTGATCCTGGAATTCACCGGTCAGGGCGGCACAGAGATCAAGCCTCTGCCGGACAAGCCAACCGGCCCCTACAACCGGGTCGCGTCCGCGGCCATAGCCTACGAGCGGCTCGGCTGGGCGCCGGAGGTCCCTTTCCGCACCGGTCTGAAGCGACTCACCGAGTGGTATTTCGAGTCCCGTCAGGCGGAGTCGATGTCGGCGGACGAGTTCGCCGAGAGGCTGACCACAAGGTAACTGGCGTCCAGGTAAGGGAAATTGACGACGAATTCGAGGGTCATGGCCGGGAAACGCCCGCATGCGACGTGGTCGAATTGGAGTGGGGCGGTGCGCGGCACCGCGGACCGCGTCCTCACCCCGCAGACCGTGGAACAGATACGTGAAATCGTGCTTGACGAGACCGCACGCGCCCGAGGGGTGAGTGTCGTGGGATCAGGCCACTCCTACACGAGCCTCGTCACGCCGGCCGGGCGGACGCTGATCGACTTGAGCGGCTATCGCGGTCTCGTCGAGGCCGACCCCGTGAACATGACGGCCACAGTGCGGGCCGGCACCTCGATACACGCGTTGAACCGGCAACTCGCGGCCGAGGGCCTCGCCTTGCCGAACCAGAGCGCGATCGACGAACAGACCGTCGCGGGCGCCGTGGCCACCGCCACCCACGGAAGCAGCCCCCGGCAGGGCACGCTTTCCGAACACGTGGTGTCCGCCCGGGTCATGACCGCGGACGGCCAGGTCCGCACGATCACGCGCGACGACCCGGAAATCGACGGGGTCCGTGTGCACCTGGGTTGCCTCGGCGTGGTCCTGGATCTCACCTTCGCACTCGTACCGGGCCACACACTGCGCAAAGTGGTCCGCCGAAGGCCGCTGGAAGAGGTTCTGGCACGCCTTGAGGAGTTCAGGGAAGTCCACTTCGGCGGCTTCTGGTGGTACCCGCACACCTCGCAGACGATGGTCTGGACGGCGGCGCCGACGGATGAACCACCGACGTCGTCACGCGGACCGCGCAGTGCGCTGCTCGCGGCGCTCTGCAACAACTCGTGCCCGCCGCCGGTGGCGGGCGTGGCGCATCACATCGCCGCGCGGGCCGCCGGGCGGGCCGGAACGCAGGACATGCGCTGCGACGAGGCTCTCTTGCACCATCTCCCGCCGCCCGTGCAAGGGACCGAGTACAGCGTCCCGTTCAGCCGGGCGGCCGACGCGATCCGTGCACTGGTCAAGACGGTACGCGAAGGCGGCTTGCGCATCTCCGCTCCCGTGGATGTGCGCTTCACCGCGGCCGACAGCGCGTGGCTCAGTCCGAGCAGGCAGAGCAGCACCTGCCACATCGGGGTGACGTATCCGGTATCACGCCGGCGGCCCGAGGCATGGGCCGGACCGCTTCGGACCGTGGACTCGCTGCTGTGGGAGTTCGAGGGACGTCCGCATTGGGCGAAGGTCCACTTCCGGACGGGCGAACAGCTCGCCTCTCGCTATCCGCAGTGGGACCGGTTCCAGGAACTGCGAAGGGCCTGGGACCCCGACGGCGTCTTCCTCGGCAGCTATCTCAGGAATCTTTTCGAGCACTGAAGTTCCGACAGACAGAGGATCATGGCGATCAAATTCGGCTATCACACCTGGTCTTACTCCAGCTTCGGCAGCTGGGTCCCGGCCTACACCCTGGACGAAACCATCAAACGTCTGTCCCGGATGGGCTTCGACGGCATCGAACTGGGCGCCGCCGCGCCCCACGCCTACCCTCCGTACCTGAGCCCGGCCAGGCGGCGTGAGGTGCGCAGCCTGCTGGACGATCACGGTATCGAGGTGTCGGGCATCGGCCCGGCCCCCACCGGAGGGCCCGGGTTCAATCCCAGCTCTCCACTCGTCGAGGAGCGCCGGGCGACAGTGGAGCACTACCGGGCGATCAGCGAGCTGTGCGCCGAGTGGGGTGCCGGATCGCTGGTCTACCTGCCCGGCTGGGTCATCTTCGGCACCCGCCGTCGCCAGGCATGGGCGTGGTCGCGTGAATGCCTCGCGGAGATCGCCGATGACGCCGCGCAGTACGGCCTGACGGTGGTGATCGAGCCGCTCGCGGAGAACTCGAACCTGTGTGAGAGCGGCGAGGACGCCATGGAGCTGATGGAGGACATCGAGCGTTCCAACGTCAAGGTCATGTTCGATTGCAGCCACGTGCGCTACCGGCGCGAGTCGCTCACCGACTACGTCCACCTGATGGGCGCGGACCTGCGGCAGATTCACATCGCCGACTCGACGTCCACCCAGGTCCGGCTGCCGGCGGGGCAGGGGGACGAAGACTGGGAGGGTCTCATCGACGTCCTGCTCGACACCGGATTCGACGGCTACCTGACGGCCGAGACCGGATTCCACCGCCGCGGGATCAACCCCGACCAGGACGCCCGCACGGGTCTCGAATTCCTCAAGCCCCTCGTCGCACGGAAGTGCGCGGAGCGCGCCGGAGCCTCTCCCCGGCTCTAGACGACGGGCCGGAGGAGAGCGATCGGCATCCGGTGCCGGTCACGACGGCCGCCCCGGCCGTGGCCGCCACCGGCCGGGGCCGGCCCGCAACGTCACCCGCAAGCCGCGACCCCCACCCGTCACCACTCAAGGACACGACCGGAAAGGCTCGCCACGATGGAGGCTCTCACCCTGAGTACCGGGTTCGAGCCCGGTCCAGGAGTCCGCGCACGCCCGGCTCCGCGACGGGCGGCGTCGTGATCGGCGGACTCGGCTTCGGCGGGTCGGCTCTCGGGAATCTCTACCGGAGGGTCTCCGAAGAGGACGCCCGCGCCGCCGTCGAGACCGCTTGGCAAGCTGGTGTGCGGTACTTCGACACCGCTCCGCACTACGGCCTCGGCCTCTCCGAACGACGGCTCGGCGCCGTGCTCGGCGATCTCCCCCGATCGGAGTTCGTGGTGTCGACGAAGGTCGGCAGGCTGCTGGAGCCCTTCGACGGGGGTGGCGACGATCTGGCAGGCGGCTTCGCCGTGCCCGCGACCCACCGCCGGGTCTGGGACTTCAGCGCAGAGGGAGTGCGCCGGTCGCTGGATGACTCCTTGACCCGCCTCGGCCTGGACCGGGTGGACATCGTCTACCTCCACGATCCGGACGACCACTGGGCGCAGGCCCTGGACGAGGCGTTGCCCGCGCTGGCGGAGCTGAAGGCCCAGGGCGTGATCCGCGGGATCGGCGTGGGCGTGAACTGGTGTGAGACGGCCGAGCGGTTCATCCCGGAATCCGCACTGGACTTCGTCATGCTGGCCGGCCGCTACACGCTGCTGGAGCACGACGCCGCGGCGCCGTTCTTGTCCCGGTGCCGGGAGCGCGGCATCTCGGTGGTGGCCGCCGGTGTGTTCAACTCCGGGCTGCTGGCCCGCGCCGAAGTCCCCGCCGATGCCACCCACGACTACGCCGCGGCACCGGCCCGGCTTGTCGGGCGCGCCCGCCGGATCGCCAGGGTCTGCCGACGGCACGGCACCTCGCTGCCACAGGCCGCGCTGCATTTCCCGTTCGGAAACGCGGCGGTCCGAGCCATCGCCGTCGGCGCCCGTTCCGCGGGGGAGATCGCCGAGAACGCGGCACTGCTCGACGGGGAGGTGCCGGCCGGTCTGTGGGCCGACCTGCGCGCTCAGGGCCTGATCGGCTCCGAGGTTCCCGTCCCGCAGCCGCCGGGCGGGCCTGGAGGTCAGCCGCGGACGCCGGAGCCGCTGGATGAGCACACACGACGTGCCGTCCTCGGAGACTGACCCGGTGGTGCTCACGTGACACGGGCGCCGGAACGCGGCCGGGCCCGGCCCGTGCGGGACCGCCGTGGGCGGGATCGCCGGGGAGGGCGGCCGGCGGCGGTCGTCGTCGCGGGCGCGCTGTTCCTGGAGATGCTGGACGGCACCGTGATCACGATGGCGCTGTCCGCGATCGCCGGCTCTCTCGGTGTGGGCACCGTGACCGCCGGCCTCGGGGTGACGGCCTACCTGCTGACGGTCGCCGTGGTGATACCGCTCGGAGGCTGGCTGTCCGACCGCTTCGGGGCACGTCAGGTGTTCTGTGTCGCGATCGCCCTGTTCACCGTGGCCTCGATAGGCTGCGCGGTCGCGCAGACGCTGTCCCAATTCGTCGGCGCCCGCGTGATACAGGGCGCCGGCGGAGCGATGATGGTGCCGGTCGGCCGGACCGTGGTGCTGCGCGGTGCGGCCAAGAAGGACTTGCTGGCCGCGACTGCCATCATCACCTGGCCCGGTCTCCTCGCACCCGTACTGGGCCCACCGCTCGGCGGCCTGATCGCCGAGTACGCCTCCTGGCGGTGGATCTTCCTCATCAACGTGCCGCTGGGCACCCTGATCTTCGCGGCTGCCCTCTTGACGTTGCCGACAGCGGAGACCGTGCGCCGTCCCTTCGACGGCATCGGTTTCCTGCTCA
Source organism: Streptomyces axinellae (assembly GCF_039532135.1). Classification (NCBI taxonomy): domain Bacteria; kingdom Bacillati; phylum Actinomycetota; class Actinomycetes; order Kitasatosporales; family Streptomycetaceae; genus Streptomyces; species Streptomyces axinellae. The sequence continues at coordinate 111,782 of NZ_BAAARJ010000012.1, read as the reverse complement.
GCGCGATCGCCATCGCGAGTCTGCTGTCGGGCACGCACCTGGCCGGCCAACAGGACACGAACTGGTACCTCGCGGGCGCTCCGGTGGCCGCCGGACTCGTGGTCGCAGCGCTCGCGGTGTGTCATGCCCGGAGGCACCCGGCGCCGCTCATCGACCTGTCGGTGCTGCGCATCGCGACGTTCGCCGCGACCTCGGCCGCGGGGTCGCTGCTGCGGCTGGCCATCAACATGGTGCCGTTCTTGCTGCCGTTGCTGTTCCAGGTCGGCTTCGGGCTCGGTCCGGTCACCTCCGGTCTGCTGGTGCTCATGGTCTTCGCCGGCAACCTTTTGATGAAGACGGTCACCACGCGCGCGGTGCGGCGATTCGGCTTCCGCCAGGTCCTGGTCGGCAACGGTCTACTCGTGGCCGTGTCATTGGCCGCTTGCGCCCTGTTCAGCGCGTCCACGCCGTACCCGGTTATCGGGGCGGTCTGCTTTCTGGGCGGCGCGTTCCGGTCCCTGGAGTTCACCGCGGTCAACACCCTGGCGTTCGCCGACGTGCCCGCGGCGTCGATGAGTGATGCGAGCACTCTCAACGCGGCCATCGCTCAACTGGCGGCCGGAGCGGGCGTGGCGGTCGCCGCGATCGTGGTGCAGGTCTCCGCGGGCGCGGGCGCGCCGACCGCGGCGGACTTTCGCACCAGCTTCGTCGTCGGCGCCGTGATCGCGTTGGCCGGGGCCCTGCTCTTCCTCGGGCTCGACCGGAATGCTGGTGCGGAGGTCAGCGGATACCGGGCCGCGGCGCGGTGATGCGTTCCGGGTAGTGGCGGCAGTGGTGGGGTGCCGCCCCTCCGGTCGTCGCGACGGCCGCACCTCTGACGCGGAGGGAGCGCCCGCCCTCGCTCTCGCCCTGGGGCGGACTGGCGGCCGGTCCGGCTCCGGATGCCGGGCCGGTTCCGGGGGAAGGGCCCGGCTCCGGAGGCCGGTCCGGCTCCGGAGAAGGGCCTCGTCGGCGTACACCGATCCGCCCCGCTCTCACCCGTTCACGTTCGCAGGTCCGCCCGCTCGCCTGTCCTCGCCGTCAGGCTGCGGGCGGCTGCCACTGCCTCAGGCGGGGCGGTCCGCCGCCTTCTCGCCGCCGCGCTCCTCCTCGGGGCCGCCGTCCGTTCCGGCCGTGTCCTCGGTTACGCCGGCCCCGTCCCCGCTCTTGCCGTCCGCATAGCGGGCAGCCTCCTGGGCCTCACGCCGGTCGAGGGTGTCGAGCGCGCGGCGGGCGACCGGGTGGACGCGGACGACCTCGGCGAGTGAAGTGGCGCCGCGCGTGAAGCGGGCGAAGACGTTCCAGGCGGGGCGGAATCCGGTGAGGGCCGCGTGGAAGAGGCCCGGGCGGCGGGAGAAGATCCGCAGCATCCGGCGCCCGACGCCCATCTCGACCCCGAGGCCCGCCTTGATGGCGAAGGCGTAGTTGAGGGCCTGCCTGCGCGCGTCCACCGCGTCGTGCGACTCGGCGACGCGCACGGCCCACTCGCCCGCAAGGCGCCCCGAGCGGAGTGCGAAGGAGATGCCCTCGCGGGTCCACGGCTCCAGCAGGCCCGCCGCGTCGCCGCACACCAGCACCCGGCCCCGGGAGAGGGGTGAGTCGTCGGTACGGCAGCGGGTCAGATGTCCGGAGGAGACGCTGGGCTCGAAGCCGGCGAGGCCCTGGCGGGCGATGAAGTCGTCCAGGTAGCGCTTGGTCGCCGCGCCCTCGCCGCGCGCGGAGATGACACCGACGGTGAGGGTGTCGCCCTTGGGGAAGACCCAGCCGTAACTGCCCGGCAGGGGGCCCCAGTCCACCAGCACCCGGCCCGCCCAGTCCTCGGCCACGCTCGGCGGAACCGGGATCTCCGCCTCCAGGCCGAGGTCGACCTGGTCCATCTTCACGCCGACGTGCGCGCCTATGCGGCTCGCGCTGCCGTCGGCGCCGACCACGGCGCGGGCCAGCACCGGCTGCTCCTCGCCCGAGAGGACGACGGCGACCGTGCGGCGGTCGGGCACCGAGGGCCCGTGCTGTTCGACCCGCGAGACGGTGACGCCCATGCGGACCTCGGCCCCGGCCTTGACGGCGAACTCGACCAGGCTCTGGTCGAACTCGGGCCGGTTGATCAGCCCGAAGAGCATGCTGCGGGAGCGCCGGGTGCGGGTCATCCTGCCGTTCAGGGAGAAGGTCACCGCGTGGACCCTGTCGCGCAGCGGCAGTTCGAAGCCCGGAGGCAGCGAGTCGCGCGAGGGCCCGATGATGCCGCCTCCGCAGGTCTTGTAGCGGGGCAGCTCGGCCTTCTCCAGGAGCAGCACTCTGCGGCCGGAGACGGCCGCCGCGTAGGCCGCCGACGCTCCGGCGGGGCCCGCGCCGACCACGACGACGTCCCAGACGGGCCCGGCCGGCCCGGTGCCCTCGCCGGGGCTGTCGGCCGCTTCGGCCGCTCCGCCCTCGAAGTCCTCGTTCCCGGCTGCGTTCTCGCTGCTCACGATGTGCTTCTGCTCCCGCTCGACCTAGGCTCCGGAATGGCCCACCGCATCCTACGGGGCCGCCCATGTGCGATACACATGTCTCCGTACACGTGTGCCAACGTCGCGCCCACAAGGAGCGTTCCCATGCAGCAGCCTCCGTCGCAACCGACGGCTACGCCCGGTTCTTCCGCTTCGCCCGGACAGTCCGGACAGTCCGGCCCGGCGGATCCGCCCGGGGCCGTGGACCGCCCCGGCGCGGAGGCGGCCGGCGTCGTGGCCACCGTCTCCTCGCTGATGCCGCGCGCCAAGGAGGAGCTGGCCGAGCTGGTGGCCTTCCGGTCGGTCGCGGACCCGGAGCAGTACCCCCGCAGCGAGTGCGAGGGGGCGGCGGCGTGGGTGGCCGGCGCGCTGCGGGCCGAGGGCTTCCAGGACGTGGCGGCGCTGGAGACCCCCGACGGCACCCAGTCGGTCTTCGGCTTCCTGCCGGGCCCGCCCGGGGCGCGGACGGTGCTGCTGTACGCGCACTACGACGTGCAGCCGCCGCTGGACGAGGCGGCCTGGCGCACCCCGCCCTTCGAGCTGACCGACGGCCCCGACGGGCGCTGGTACGGCCGGGGTTCGGCCGACTGCAAGGGCGGCTTCGTGATGCATCTGCTCGCGCTGCGTGCCCTCCGGGAGAACGGCGGGCTGCCCGTCTCCATCAAGATGATCGTGGAGGGCTCGGAGGAGCAGGGCACCGGAGGGCTGGAGCAGTACGCGCGGGCCCGCCCCGAACTGCTGGCCGCCGACACGATCGTGATCGGGGACGGCGGCAACTTCCGCTGCGGACTGCCGACCGTGACGGCTTCGCTGCGCGGTATGACGCTGGTGCGCGTGCAGGTCGATACGCTGGAAGGCAACCTGCACTCGGGGCTGTTCGGCGGAGTCGCGCCGGACGCGCTGGCCGCATTGATGCGCACGCTCGACTCGCTGCGGGACGCCGAGGGCAACACCGTCATCGACGGGCTGGAGACCGGCGGGCGCTGGGAGGGCATGGCCTACCCGGAGGAGGACTTCCGGCACGACGCCAAGGTGCTCGACGGGGTCGGCCTGATCGGTGACGGCGCGGTCGCCGACCGGCTGTGGGCGCGCCCCGCGGTCACCGTGCTGGGCATCGACTGCCCGCCGGTCGTGGGCGCCACTCCTTCGGTGCACGCCTCGGCCCGCGCGCTGGTCTCCCTGCGCATCCCGCCGGGCACGGACACCGGGCAGACCATCGGATTGCTGGTCGAGCACCTGAGGTCGCACGTGCCCTGGAACGCGCGGGTGACCACCGAAGTGGTGGGCCAGGGCCAGCCGTTCAGCGCGGACACCAGCAGCCCGGCGTACGCGGCCATGGCCGCGGCGCTGCGTACCGCGTACGAGGGCCTGGAGATGCAGACGGCGGGCATCGGCGGCTCGATTCCACTGTGCAGCGCCCTCGGCGAGCTGTACCCGGACGCGGAGATCCTGCTGATCGGGCTGAACGAGCCCGACGCGCGGATCCACGCGGTCAACGAGAGCGTGGATCCGCGCGAGCTGGAGCGGATGGCGGTGGCCGAGGCGCTGTTCCTGCGTACCTATGCGCAGCAGGTGTGAGATGGGCCAGTGGTGAAGGCGGTGCCGTGGCCCGTGCCCGGCACCGCGGCCGGCCGGCAGGGGGCAGGGCCCTCAGCGCAGAAGGTTGCCCGCGCCCACCGGAACCCCTGACTCCAGGTAGAGCGGGTGCCCCGACCTGCGGGCACGCAGCGCGCAGCGCAGCCGGTCCAGCCGCACCGGCGGCAGCAGTCCGGCGGCCTCCTCCTCCGTGACGAAGCGCCAGCCGCGCAGTTCGGCACCGGGCAACAGCAGCGCCGACGCCTCGTCCGCTGCCAGCCGCCCGCCGTCGAAGAGCAGCCGCAGCCCCCCGTAGCCGGGCGGGCGCGGCGGCTCCCAGTCGACGACGAGCAAGGTGGGCTCGGTGCGCAGCCGCAGCCCGAGTTCCTCGTCCACCTCGCGCACACCGGCGAGCGCCGGGGCCTCCCCCGGCTCCACGACACCGCCGGGGAACTCCCAGCCGGGCTTGTAGGTGGGATCGACCAGCAGGAACCGGTCGTGCTCGTCGAACAGGAGGACCCCCGAGGCGACCGTTTCGGCGGTCGGCTCCGGCGTCTGCACGATGTCCATGACGCCCCGGTCATGGCTGATCGCCTCGGCCAGGCGCTCCGCGCTCTGGCGCGGGGTGAGCCGCGAGGTGTCCACGGTGTGCGCCTCGGCGGTGATCCAGGGAAGCGCGTCGTGGTAGGCGTGCAGGTGGCTCAGACACCAGGCACGCGAGAAGCCGCCGTCAACGGCCGCCCGCTGGTCCAGCCGGGTGCGCAGTACCGTCTCCTCGGCGTGCAGCAGCAGGTGGCGTACGGGAATACGGCGGGCGGCCAGCGCGCCGAATATCTCGTCGCGGTATTCGCGGCACAGCAGCGTCATCGGGGCGATCAGCGGTCCGGGAACCTCTGTCAGCAAGGCGGCGGCCGTGTCCACCACGAGCCGCCGCCAGGAGCGCAGGTCCTGATAGTCGTCCACCTCCGCCAGGCGCTCCTTGGGGAGCATTCGCCGCAGGTCGGCGCCGATGATTTCGGGCTCGTAGAGCGTGCTGCCAGGAAGCAGGTCCAGGAGTTCATGGGCCGCGGTGGTCTTTCCGGCTCCGAAGGCTCCGTTCAGCCAGACGATCACGGTGGTGCCCCCCTCATCCGTCGTCCCCCGTACGGTTGCCCGCATCACCCCGGGCGGGAAACGCGCCGGGGCGGCTCTCCCGCTTCCGGAAGAGGCACGGCGCCCGCGCCCCGGCGCGCACAGCGGGCGCGTGAGACCCCCGGCAGGGCTGTGACCGGCGCGTGTCCGTTTACGTCCGATCCCGTCCGGGCCGGGCCGGACGGGATCGGGGTGGTGCCCGGAGCGCGCGCCAGTCTGCGGGGCGAGGAGGAGAGCAGCGGAGCGGAGCGAGGAAGGGTCAGCCGTGCGTGGTGGGGGTCCAGCCCGGGTCCCGGCCGGTGGCCGCGAGGAGGATTTCGAAGGGGCCTGCGCCGGGTGGCGCGGGCACCTCTGCGCCGAAGACGCCTCCCTTCCGGGCCATCGGCGCCAACTGCTCGAAGACGGGGACCAGTTCGGCGACAGCCGCCTCGGCGGGCGTGTAGTCCTGCCCGGTGGCGCGGGCCAGGTCCCAGCCGTGGACGGCCAAGTCGCCCAGCGCCATGTACGCGACGGTGCGCTGGGGCAGCCCCATACCGGGGGAGACGCCCTCCAGCGCGTCGGGGACCGACCACGCGGCGACGAGCCGGTCGGTCTCCTCCTCGAAGCGGGCGCGCCACTCCCCCGTCAGCCGGTCGGGAACGGTCTTGAAGTCGGCCGCCCGCCTGGCCGCCAGCTTCTGGAACTCGATGACGACGTGCAAGAGGTGGTTGAGCAGGTCCCGTACGTCGTACTCGCTGCACGGCGTAGGGGCGGCGAGCTGTTCGTCGGTGATGCCGCGTACGACGGGCGCCGTGGCACGGGCGGCGCTGTCCATCAGGGCGGAGATGTCGTGGGTCATGGGGGCGACGCTATGGCGCACGAGGGTGCTGCGGCTTGAAGAAACGCGACATAGCATCGCCGCCATGGCAGGTCAGGAAGGTGCGCGGGCACAGGACGCGCCCGCAGGCGCCCAGGGAGCGGGGAGCGCGCGGGCCGAGGCGCCGGGAGCGCGGAGCGCGCGGCCGAGGTCCGCAGAGCGGGGCCACTCAGGTGCCCGTGCTGCGGCTCCGCTGCCGGGGAGCCCGGGCGGCCCGGCGCTGCCGGGGCGTGCGGGGCACCCGCGCGAGGACACCGGGGGCATCGTGGCGGCCCACGGGCTGCTGGCGCGAGTCCACTTCCGCCGGCGGGCCGCGGCCGGGCCGCTGCGCCGCTGGGTCGAGCACTACTGGCTGATCGACTGGGATCTGACCGAGCCGTATGTCTCGCAGGTGGTGCCGCACCCGTGTGTGAACGTCGTTCTGGAGCGGCGCGGCGCGGCCGGTCGCGCGCCGGATTCCGGCTCGGTGGCGGGGGTCGGCACCGGCTTGTACACCACGAAGCTGGCAGGGGTGGGGCGGGTGTGCGGGGTCCAGTTCCGCCCTGGCGGCTTCCGGCCCTTCCTGACCCCGCCCCGCCCGCTGTCCGCCTTCACCGGCCAACAGCTTCCGCTTTCCCGGGTGTTCCCCGGAACGGAGGGACAGCCCGCCCGCGTCCTGGACCCCGAGGACGAGGACGCGAGAGTCGCCGCGCTGGATGCCCTTCTGCTCTCCCTGGCCCCCGCGCCGGATCCGGTGGCGGAGCGCGCGATGGTACTGGCGCACCGCGTCCGTACGGACCGCTCCGTAGCACGCGTCGAGCGGCTGGCCCGGGAGGAGGGCGTCTCGGTGCGCACCCTCCAACGGCTGTTCGCCACTTATGTGGGAGTGAGCCCGAAGTGGGTGATTCTGCGCTACCGCGTACACGAGGCGATGGAGCTCGCCACGGCCGGGCCCGGTATCGACTGGGGCGCGCTGGCCGCCGGACTGGGCTACAGCGACCAGGCGCATCTGGTGCGCGACTTCACCGCCGCGGTCGGCGTCCCGCCGTCGGCCTACGCACGCGCCGTGGCCCGCGGGCCCGACACCGATACCGCGGCAGCCCCCGCGCCCCGTCCCGGCGCCCGGTGATCGCGGAGGTGTGCGGGGCGCCGCCGCGGTTACCCGCCGGACTGCGGCGCGGTCCGCGGCGCCGCATCCTGGTACGGGAGCCCCCTGTCCAGGAGGACACACAGACCGGAATCCGCGGCACCAAGGAGGCCGGAACCCCATGTCAGCACAGCAGTCGAACGCGCTGCCCCTTCCCGACTACGACCAGTTGCCGGTGGCGAGCGTGGAGCACCGGATCAGGTCGCTGGGCGCCGGTGAGGTGCGGCAGCTACTGGAGTACGAGCGCGCACACGCGGACCGCACGCCGGTGAAGGAAGTCCTCACCGCGCGTCTGGACCAGCTGGACGCCGGCGCGGAGCCCTCCGCGGGCGACGCCCGGGCATCTGGTCCCGACATCCCCGCGGACAGCTCCGGCTCCTCCCCGGTCGGCCCGGCGAGCGCGGCCGAGCCCACCGAGCCGCTGCGCCACGGCAAACACGAGCTGTGACCGAAGCAGGCGCGGCGTCCCCCCGGCCGCCGGGGCCCGGCCTGACCCGACCTGGCCCTTCCGTTCGGCCCGTCGCCCGCCCGGCGCACTCGACCCCCGGTGAAACGAAACACCGTCCAGGTGGGCCGGGAGATCCAGGGAGATCCAGGGAGATCGGAAACGTCCAGGTCAGGGCCATAAATTCCACGTCCGTTCTTGCAGTTCGTGAGACCTGTGTGAGACGGCCGTGAGACGACGAAGCCCCGGCTCGGTGGAGTTCACCGGCCGGGGCTTCTCAGCGCTTTCGGGCAGTCAGTTCTGCTCGTCGTCCTCCGACTCTCCGCCGACGACGGGCAGGCCGGGTTCAGCAGAGGCCGTACTGATCCGCAAGCATCCGTCCGTGCCGAACAGCTCGATCAACTGCGACAGATGGGCACGGGCCGCACTGCGGCCGGGGGCCTCTCCCGTCGTCACCCGCGCCCATCCAGGTCCGCCCACACGATCTTGCCCCAGCGCCGCTCGTCCGTGCCCCAGTCGGCGGCCAGCGCCGCCACGAGACGCAGACCGCGCCCGCCCTCTCCGTTGTCGTGCGCCTCGCGCTCCACCGGCCGCACCCGGGAGAGATCCGCGACGCCGACACGTACCCGCGCGGCGTCGGGGCGGTCGATGACGACTCGGATGGACTCCCGCCGGGCGTGCTGCACGGCGTTGGCCACCAGCTCGGAGACGATCAGCGCCCCGTCCTCGGCCAATGCGTCCAGCCCCCAGACGGCACAGGCGGTACGAAGCAGACGCCGGGCTGTGGCTGCGCTCTCGGGTTGCCTCGGCAGGGTTTCGCTGTACCCGGGGTGCCCGGTCTGGCGGGCCCGGGTTGTAGGTTGCGGCATGTCGGTCTGCTTCCTTCAGATCGGCCAGCCCCGGGGCCGTTCGCGCGGTCGCCGGGGCGCTTCGCGTTCAGGTAACCGGGAGGCGTGATCATGCGGAGGAGCCAACCAGGGGGCCAGGGAGGGGCCACACTGGATACAGAAGGGGGCCACCATGAGCGACACCACCGAGCGGCGCCGCGAGTTCGGCGCCTACCTCGCCGGTCTGCGGCGGCACTCCGGCCGCTCGCAGCGGCAGTTCGCCGCCGTGCTGTGCGCCGTGTCCGGCGCCCAGTCGATCACGCGGAACGAGGTCTCCCGGTGGGAACGCGGGGAGCGCATCCCGGACGTGTGGCTCCCCACCTTCGCCCAGGTGCTCGGCGTGCCGCTGCGTGAGCTGGAGCAGGCCGCCGCGTACGCCCGGGGCGCCCAGGCCACCCTTCCCGGAGTCGCGGCCACCCTCGCAGACTTGCTGCCCGACGGGGAGGCTCTGGAGCCCCTGGCAGCCCCCCGTGGCCGTCGGATCGGCGCCACCACCGTGGATGGTCTGGCGGCTCGCGTCCACGGCCTCCGGCTCGCGGACGACGTACTGTCCGGCGGTGACCTGATCGCCCCCGCCTTCCGCGAGCTGCGCGCCGCCGTCCGCCTGTACCGCGAGTCCGAGCACTCCGAGGAGACGGGGCACGGCCTGCTCGTGCAGATCGGGGAGTTGGGTCAGATCGCCGGATGGATCGCCTCCGACGCCGGTCGGGGTGAGGACGCGGAGCACGCCTACCGGCTCGGGCTCTCGGCCGCCCGCCAGGCCGGGGACGCGCCGCTGGTGGCACAGCTCGCGGGCAGCCTCGGCTACCACCTGACGAACAGCGGCCGGGAGCGGGAGGGCCTGGAGCTGGCGAAGGCGGCCGTTGCGGAGGCCGGACCAGACGCTCCGGCCGCAACCCGCGCCCTGTTCCTGGACCGCGTGGCGTGGGCGCACACACGTGCCGGGGAGGCACAACCGGCCCTGCGGGCGCTCGGGGAGGCCCACGCCGCCCTGGACGTCACCGACGGCCCTCCGGTGCCGACGTGGGCGTACTGGGTGAACCGTGAGGAGCTGGAAGTCATGGATGCCCGGGTGTTCACCGAGCTGCGCCGCCCGCTGCGCGCGGTGCCGCTGCTCCAGGACGTGCTGGGGCGCTACGACGCCACGCACGCCCGGGAGGTCGCGCTGTACCGGTCATGGCTGGCCGTGGCACTGGCCGACGCGAACGAACCCGGGCAGGCCGCCGAAGAGGCCCGCCGCGTCATCGACACGTCCGGGGATCTCTCCTCGGAGCGCACGGCGGAGCGGGCCCGTACGGTCCTGCACCGGCTGAAGGAGTACGAGGACGTGCCCGAGGCGCGCGAAGTGCTGGCCGACTACGGACATCTCCTGCTCGCCTGATCGCGGCGGTCGCCCTGCTTACTGATCCGCGTAGAGGCTTCGAAGTTGGCGGCTCAGCTGATCCTGAAGCGCGTCCAGCGATGTGCGCGCGGCGGTTGCGTTTTGGTGAGGCCCCAGCCACCCCTGCACGCTGGTGGCCAGGTCTCTGTCCTCCAACCTTGCGATGTGTGCGCGCAAGAACAGTCCGGCTTGCGTGGCTGCCGCTCTGAACTCGCTACCGACGCGCTGCCCTGGAGCCAACTCGTCGGCAGCCATGACGCCTTCGAGACCGTGCTGTATCTCCATGATCGCCTCCCGCTGTAGGGGGTTCGGAGAAGCTGGCCGAACCGCTCGGCTTACCTTGATCAACAGCCCGTTTGTGAGTAATTGTGAGACGGCGTCTCTGGAGACGATCCAGAGGGGCCCCGAAGGACCCCTCGGGACTTGTACTTCACCCTCGGGACGACAGGATTTGAACCAGCGACCCCTTGCCCCCCAGTCAAGTGCGCTACCAATCTGCGCCGCTTCCCGTTCCCTTCCCCGGAGCCGGGGCGGGTCAGTCCGTGCGTGAAATCACCGTGCGCGCGGCGATCCCGAAGCCGGCGACATCGACGGCACGGTCCTACGCACGGCCTTCGGGGTCGCCCTCGGCCGATCTCGCCGCATTCCCTCTCCGCGTCGAGTCGGTATCGGTGTCGGCAGCGGCGTTGGCTGCGGCGGCGGCGAGCCCTTCCGCGATCTCCTCGTCCGCCACGGCCATGGCCGCTTCGGCCCGCTGGTACCAGATGTCACGTCTGGCCGGTGACAGCCCCGCCCAGGGATGGCGCTCCGCGCTGAACCCGAGGGTGCGGTACAGGGCCACGGCGTACCGCTCGCGGCGGGCTTCCTCGGCGGTCACAGACGGTTCTCCTCATCAGATGCTCTCGTCAACGGCACTGAGGAGGGTACGTGCGGGTCCGGGGTGCCGTCGGCGGCCGGTCCGCCCGCTCAGGCCACCTGGACGTCCAGCAGCTTCCACCCGGCCGCCGCGGCGCCGACGAGTCCGGCGTCCGTGCCGGTGGTGGCGGGGGCCAGGTCGAGGCCCTGGACGAAGGAGAGGGTGGCGTAGCGCTTCAGTTCCTCGCGCAGCGGCTCGAACAGCACCTCGCCCGCGCGGGCCACTCCGCCGCCGATGACGGCGATCTCGATCTCGACCAGGGTCGCGGTGGCCGCGATCGCCGCCGCCAGGGCGCGCGCGGCACGGGCGTACGCGGCTCGGGCGAGCGGGTCGCCCGCGCGGGCCGCTGCGGCGACCCCGGCCGCGGTGGCGTCCTGGCCGGGCCCCGGACGCCAGCCCGAGTCGAGCGCGTGGCGCGCGATGTTGGTTCCGCTCGCGAGGGTCTCCACGCATCCCCGTGACCCGCAGGGGCACAGCTCGCCGTCCATATCGACGCTGATGTGCCCGATGTGCCCGGCGTTGCCGGTGGGCCCGGGGTGGAGGGCGCCGTCGAGGACGAGGCCGCCGCCGACGCCGGTGGAGACGACCATGCACAAGGCTCCCGCGCGCCCGCGCGCCGCGCCCTGCCAGTGCTCGGCGGCGGCGATGGCCACGCCGTCCCCGACCAGGGAGACCGGCAATCCGCCCGTGCGTTCGCGCACCCCCGCGACGAGCGGGTGGTCGCGCCAGACGGGGATGTTGACCGGGCTGACCGTACCGGCCTTCGCGTCCACAGGCCCGGCGCTGCCGATGCCGAGCGCGCGGACCCGCTGCCACTCGGGCGCGGAGGTCAGCTCGCCGAGCACGTCGTCAGCGGTGGCGCTCATCCGCTCCGCGCTCTCCCGGGCGGGGGTGGGCCGCTGGGTGCGGACGAGCAGACTGCCGCCGGCGTCCACCAGGGCGCCTGCGATCTTGGTGCCGCCGATGTCGAGCGCGGCGACGAGGTCCTGGGGCATGGTCGGTCGTCTCCTGCGCGGGCGGTGGGCGGACCCGCTGGGAGCGGGGGCGGACCGGACAAGTCTTGCCACTTCTGACAACGTTGTCCAGCCCGACGGGGGCCCGGGCTATGCTGGCGGGCCCCCGACCGCCGACAAGGACAGGACCCGTGGCCGACACCCCCGCCCCCGCCCGTTCCGCAGGCCCCGGAGCTTCCCGACCCGCGGCCTCCGCCCGTAGCGGTGGTCCGGAAGCCGCGGCCCCCCGGGCAGGCGGACAGCGCCGTCACGCCAGCCGTCCGACCATGAAGGATGTCGCGGCCCGCGCGGGTGTCGGCCTCAAGACCGTCTCGCGGGTCGTCAACGAGGAGGCGGGGGTCTCCACCGATACCGAGCGGCGCGTGCAGGAGGCCATCACCGCGCTCGGCTTCCGGCGCAACGACAGCGCGCGGGTGCTGCGCAAGGGCAGCACCGCCAGTGTGGGGCTGATCCTGGAGGATCTGGCCGACCCCTTCTATGCGCCGCTCAGCCGGGCCGTCGAGGAGGTGGCCAGGGCGCACGGCGCGCTGCTGATCAACGGATCCAGTGCCGAGGACCCGGCACGGGAGCGCGAGTTGGCGCTCGCCTTGTGCGCGCGGCGGGTGGACGGGCTGGTCATCGTGCCCGCGAGCGAAGACCACCGCTATCTCGCTCCGGAGATCGCGGCGGGCATCGCCACCGTCTTCGTCGATCGTCCGCCGGGGCACATCAAAGCGGACATGGTGCTCTCCGAGAGCTTCGACGGGGCACGCTCCGGCGTGGCCCATCTGATCGCGCACGGGCACCGCCGCATCGGCTTCATCGGCGACCAGCCGCGCATCCACACCGCCAGGGAGCGGCTGCGGGGCTACCGCGCCGCGATGGCGGAGGCCGGTCTCCCGGTGGCGGACTCGTGGGTGGCGCTGGGCGGGACGGAGCCGGACAGGGTGCGCGCCGACGCCGCCAGAATGCTGGAGGGGCAGGGCGGCGGCGAGCCGGTCACCGCCTTCTTCTCGGGTAACAACCGGGTGACGGTCACGCTGGTACGGGTGCTGGCGGCGCCGGAGCGGCGGGGGCGGGCCGCGCTCGTCGGGTTCGACGACTTCGAGCTGGCCGACCTGCTCTCGCCCCCGGTCACCGTCGTCGCGCAGAACCCGGCGGATCTGGGGCGCAGCGCCGCCCAGTTGCTCTTCCGCCGTCTCGCGGGGGCCGATGACGAGCCCCGTACGGTCTGCCGGCCGACGCGGCTCATTGCCCGCGGCTCGGGCGAAATCCCGCCCCCGCGCTGAGAGTTCGGGCCCCTACCGCCGGCTCCGGATGAGGAGGTGGAGGAAATAGGGCGTTCCGACCACGGCCGTCATCAGGCCCGCGCCGAGCTGGGCCGGGGCGATGACCGTGCGGCCGAGCAGGTCGGCGACGCCGACGAGCGCCGCCCCCAGGAGCATCGCGGCGGGCAGGGCCCGTACATGGCGGCGGCCCGCCAGGGCGCGGGCCGCGTGCGGTGCCACGAGTCCCACGAATCCGATCGTGCCGGCCGCCGCGACGGCGGTGGCGCTGAGGAGCACGCTCACCACGAGGAAGCCGAAGCGTGCGCGGGCCGGCGGCAGCCCCAGGAGTCCGGGGGTGTCGTCGTCGAGCGACACGAGGTCCAGCTCTTTGCGCCGGGCAAGGGCCATGACGGTACCGGCGGCGAGGACGGCGGCGAGCGGCAGCACATCGGGCAGGGTCCGCCCGTACGTCGATCCGGAGAGCCAGGTGAGCGCCTTCGTCGCGTTGAACGGGTCGGTGAGGACGATGAACAAGCTGATCAGCGCACTCGTTCCGGCCGATACCCCGACGCCGACGAGGACGAGCCGGTTGTGCTGGAAGCCGCCGCGGGCGGCGAGCCCGAAGACGAGCAGCGCGGTGACCGAGGCGCCCAGGAACGCCGCACCGGCGACGCCCCACGAGCCGGCCGCCGGCACCGTGGTGACGACGAGGACAGCGCCCAGGGCCGCCCCGCCGGAGACGCCGAGTACGCCGGGTTCCGCGAGCGGGTTGCGCGTCACGGCCTGCACCAGCGTGCCCGCCAGGGCGAGCGCCGCGCCCGCGAGCAGAGCGGCGAGGACGCGCGGCAATCGGGTGTCGAGGATGAAGGTGACGGTCCTGCCCGCCCTTCCCTGTGCCCAGTTGATGACGTCGCCGAGGAGGAGCTTGGCATCGCCCAGCAGCACGGCCGCGATGGTCACACCGATGACGAGGGCCACGAGGACGACCACGGTGACCAGGAACGCGGCCCGGCTCGGGATGCGCAGCCGGTCCCCCGCCGCCGTGCCGCCACTGTCCCGGGTGCGGAGGGCCATCACGACCAGGAACCCGGCGCCGACCACGCCGGTGACCGATCCGGTGGGCACCGCGACCGCCGGCTCGGGGCCGACGGCGGCCCGCAGCAGCACATCGGAGCCGAGCACGAGCGCGGCACCGGCCAGACCGGTGACGAGGATGCGCGTCCGCGAGCGGACGAACGCCCGGTACCGGCGCGCGAGCGGACGCACCAGCGCGGGGGCGCACAGTCCGATGAAGCCGATCGGCCCGGCCAGTGTCACCGCCGCCGTGGACAGCAGCGCCGCGCACACGACGGCGGTGACGCGGGTGCCGCGGACCGGGACGCCGAGCCCGCGGGCCGTGTCGTCCCCGAGCGCGAGGGCGTCCAGACGGCGGGCGATGAGCAGCAGCCCGAGGAGACCGAGGAGCGCTACGGGCGCCAACTGCGCGACTCCCCCGGGCCCGTTCTGGCCGATGCTGCCCTGGTTCCACTGGTAGAGGCCCTCGGTCCGTTCGGGGAAGAGCAGGAGCAGCGCCTGGGTGACGGAGGCGGCGCCCAGCGCGAGGGCGCTCCCGGCCAGGACGAGCCGGACACTTCCGGCGCCGGGACCGGACAGCGCGAGGACGGCCGCTGCCGCCGCGAGCCCTCCGGCGAAGGCGATGCCCGAGGAGGCGAGGAAGGGCACCGAGACCCCGGTGACGGCGAGCAGTCCGAGGGCGAGGTAGGAGCCGGCGTTCACCGCGAGGGTGTCCGGCGCGGCGAGCACATTGCGGGTGACGGCCTGCAAGGCGGCGCCCGCGGCCCCGAGACAGACGCCGACCAGGATGCCCGCGCCCGCCCGGGGCAGGCGCGAGGCGATGACGACGGACACGTCGCCCTGACCCGCCTGCCCGGTGAGCGCCCTCCACACCTGGCCCGCGCCGACGGCGGCCGAGCCCTGGGTGAGATCGACGACGGCGAGGGCCGCGACGAGGAGGAGGAGCGCGGCGGTGACCACGGCCGGGCCCGCCTTCGACGCGGATGTCGCGGGGCGGGCGGCGGGGGCGGTCGTCGCGGTGACGGCCACGGCGCTACTTCTTCAGCGCATCGACGATGGCGTCGGCGTAGGCCCCCATTGCCCCGGGGCCGCCGAACATCCAGATGCCGCCGGGCAGTCGGTGCACGTCGTCGTTCTTCACGAACGGCAGGGATTTCCAGGTCGCGTTCTTCGTCAGCTCGTGGCCGAACGGGTCGCTGCTGTCCTCCTCGGCCGCTATGTGGGCGAATGGGACATCGCCGAGGCCGGTGAGCCCTTCCACGTCCGTGGTGGCGAGCCCGTACTTCTTGTCGCCCTTGGCCTTCCAGGCGTTTTCGAGGCCGAGTTCCTCGTTGACGGCTCCGATGAGGGAGCGGCTGGTGTAGGAGCGGATGGAGACCTGGTTGGCGGTGACATAGCCGTCGGCGAAGGCGATCTTCGTGCCGTCGCGGCCGGCGTCCTTGAGGGCCTTCCGGCCCGCCGCGATCTTCGCGGCGAACTTCTTCTTGACGGTGTCGGCCCGCTGCTTCTTTCCGGTGGCCTCGGCGATGAGGTCGAGGTTCTTGTTCATCTGTGCGATCTGACCGGATGTGTCGGCGGACCGTACCGCGAGGACCGGGGCGACCTTCCGCAGCTGCTTGACGGCCGAGGTGGGCAGGTCGGTGGTCGCGACGATGAGATCCGGTTCGAGGGAGGCGACGGTGTCCATGCTCGGCTCGCCGCGAGTGCCGATGTCCTCGGGCGTGCTCTTGAGCGGCACGGCCGAGTTCCACGTCTTGTAGCCCTTGACGTCGGCGACCCCGGCGGGTTCGACACCGAGCGAGATGAGGTGCTCGACGACGTCCCACTCGGTTCCGACGACCTTCTTGGCGGGGCCGTCGAGGGTCACTTTCGCGCCGGTCGCATCGGTGAGCGTGATGCGGCCGGAGCTTTTGTCCGAGCT
Source organism: Streptomyces axinellae (assembly GCF_039532135.1). Classification (NCBI taxonomy): domain Bacteria; kingdom Bacillati; phylum Actinomycetota; class Actinomycetes; order Kitasatosporales; family Streptomycetaceae; genus Streptomyces; species Streptomyces axinellae. Next base: position 95,703 of record NZ_BAAARJ010000012.1, on the reverse strand, counting down.
GCCCGGGGCGGCTTCGGTCGTCCCGCAGCCGGTCAGGGCGAGTGCCATCGTGGTGGCGGCGGACGCGGTGAGGAGGAGGCGTCTCATGGGGTGGTGCCGGGCCTTTCGTTTCGCGTGTGATGACGGCCGATCGCGCGGGTGCGCAGCCGGCCGGTCAGGGGGTCGGTGGTCACGTCGATCCGGATGCCGTAGGCGTCGGTCAGGCGCTCGGGGGTCAGCACGTGCGCGGGTGCGCCGTCGGCGGTGATACGCCCGGCGTGGAGCAGGGCGATCCGGTCGGCGACGGCGGCTGCCTGGTCGAGGTCGTGCAGGACGACCCCGACCGCGATCGCGTGCTCGTCCGCCAGGTCGCGGATCAGATCCAGGAGTTCGACCTGGTAGCGGAGGTCGAGGTAGGTCGTGGGCTCGTCCAGGAGGAGGACGCCGGTCTCCTGGGCGAGGCAGCTCGCGAGCCATACGCGCTGGAGCTGGCCGCCGGACAGGTGCTCGGCGCCGCGTTCCGCCAGGTCCGCGACGCCGGTCATGGCCAGGGCCCGGTCCACCGCCGCGCCGCCGCCGCGGTCCTGTCCGCCCCAGCGGCCGCGGTGCGGGTAGCGGCCGAACTCGACGAGGTCGCGGACGGTGAGGCCGCCGGGGGTCGGGCGCCCCTGGGTGAGCAGGGCGACATGGCGGGCGAACTCACGGGAGGTGAGGGCGAGTCCGTCGGTCGCGGCATCGAGGGTGAGTGTGCCGTGCCGGGCGCGCTGCAACCGCGCCAGGGTGCGCAGGAGTGTGGACTTCCCGCTGCCGTTCGGGCCCACCAGTGCGGTGATCTCCCCCGGCCTGAGCGCGAGTGCGGCCTCATGCACGACGTCGATGCCGTCGTACGCCACCGTCATACCTTCGGCTGCCAGCGCACGGCCGCGCGGAGGACGCGTGGCGGTGGCGGCGTGATCACCAACCCTCATGGAGCGTTAGCTTAGCCTAACCTAACTTGCTCTCCTGTTGAGGGTGCCGCGCCGCCCCGCCCCGCAGCCCCGGAAGAGTGCTCCGCGGACCGAAGGACGGGGCCGGGCGCGCGAACCGGACCGCCGCCGCACCGGCCGGCAAGGGAAGTCCCCGCCGGATGCGGACGGAGTCAGGACTCGGCAGCCCCGACAGCCGACGGGTGCGGCGGCGGCAGAGATCAGAGGTCAGAGGTCAGAGGTCGAAGTCCCCCGGCGGGATCTCAAGGGTGAAGCACGCCTCGCGCACGACACTCCTCTCGGTGGCGTCGAAGTCACCGTCGGCGCCGCCGATGACGATGCCGATCTGGATCACGGCACGAGCCTCGGTGGGCTTCTTCTTCACCTTGGCGATCTCCTGGAGGATGCCCACCTTGCCGAACTCGAAGTCGGCCGTGAGCTTGTCCAAGTAGCCCTCGAAGCGCTGCCGCAGGTCCTCGGCGGCGAAGTTGCGCAGCACATCGTTGGCGGCGATGAGCTGGGCGACCCGCTGGCGTTCGGCCTGGTCGATGGAGCCGTCCGCGGCGGCGACCAGCGCGCACATGGCCATGCTCGCATCGCGGAAGGCGCCGCTCTTCAAGTCGTTCTTCTTCGCCTCCAGTTGGGCCTGCATCGTCTGGGCGGATTCCTTGAGGCGGTCCCACAGGGCCATGAAAGTGCTCCACAGAGTGAGGACGCCCAGCAGCGGCGAGCGGCCGGGCGTGGGGTATCTACAGGACTGTAGAAGCTATCAGGAGGCGCATCTCCCAACGGACCTTTCCAGCCTTCCGCTTCGCCCGCCCCACCCCTCCCCTCGCACCCCGCCCTCTCCACGCCCCGCCCCTTCATGGCCCCACCCGGAACGGAGGCGCCGCCGGCCCGCCGACCCGGACCGCGACCCGGACAGGGAGACCGTTACTCAATCGTGATTACCGAAGCCACCTGTCAACACCCCCCGCTGCCTGCGGAGTTGTCACACCGAGCCGACCGTCCGGCACACCAGGGCCTCCGGATTATTTTTCCGCAGTGTTGACGAAAATCAGCGGCCGTTCGCATGCTGTGCGGCATGCCACTCCAGGGCGATCCCGTACGGCCACTTCGCGAAGCCCCGCACCGGCCCCGCAGCCGTGGCCTCGTCGCCTCCCACCCCCGCCTGCACGGCGCGCTCGCAGCACATGGCACCTCCTCACCCCGCCGGTCCCCCCAGGCAGGGCACCGGCGCCCTGGACGACGAAGAAGGACGTGACTGATGACCAGCTCCAAGAACAGGTCGCACCTCGCCCGACGTTCCCTGCTGGCCGGTGCCGGGTCCCTGGGGGTGGCCGCGGCACTGCCCGCCACCGCCGCCCAGGCAGCTTCGGCGGCACAGCCGTCACACGAGGCCGCACAGGCCGCCTCCGCCAACACCGGCCGGTCGCGGGGGATCTACCCGTCGAACCGGCCCGACCTCTCGCCCTACGGCCTCGCGGACGCCCGGCTGGACCTGTGGCCCCGCAAGGACAACTCCTTCGTCCTCCCTCTCGAACTGCGCCCCCGCGACAAGGAACGCGGGCAGGTCTGGATGCGGGACACCTACGTCAACTGCTTCACCGTCGATGGCCGCCCCCTCTACGTCGCCACCGGCACCACCCGGGTCCCGGGCCTCGAAGCAGCCGCCCCCTGGAACGACGGCATCTTCGTGTGGGTGGCCCGCTCCCTGCGGGGCCCGTGGAAGCTGGCCGACACCACCGGCATCCGGCCGCACGCCGAGAAGGGCAAGGTGTGGTCGCCCGAGTTCGTGGACGAGAACCGGCCCGGCCGCACGGTCGTCGCCAAGTGGCAGGAGTACTGGCACGACGAGAAGTTCGGCAAGCGCGGCCAGGCATGGGCACCGGAGCTGCACTACTTCCGCGGCACCTGGTACATGGTCGCGTGCATGGGCGACCACTCCCGGAAGGTCGGTTCGTTCCTGCTGGTGAGCGAAGGCGGGGTCGAGGGCCCCTACCGGCTGGCCCAGGGCAACCGCGAGAAGCCCTTCGGCGAATCGTTCACCGGGGGGCCGGACTTCATCGAACCCGGCGCCTACTTCCACATCGACGGCAGCCTCTACAGCGAGGGCGACGAGGCGTGGCTCGTCCTGCACAACGACCTGTACGCGAAGTTCCGCCACGACATGGAGGACATCGTCCCGACGACGGACCTGCCGAAGTTCCAGCAGTCGCGCTACTCCCCCGAGCCGTACCTCGAAGGCGCCTACGTCTTCCGGCACTCGGGCAAGTACTACCTCCTGCACGCCGCGTGGAACCGGTCGTCCATCAACGCCGACGGCAGCACCCGGCACGCCTACGACACACCGGGCACGGGCCGCGTGCAGTACCAGTACGACGCGGTCGTCGCCGTAGCGGATCACTTCGAGGGCCCGTATTCCAAGAGGTGGACGGCAGGGGTCGGCGCCGGACACAACAACTTCTTCACCGACCGCGACGGCCGGCTGTGGGCGACGTTCTTCCGCAACCCGAACTTCGGCCACTGGTCCAACCCCTCCCGCCTGGACGAGTCCGCCGTGCCCGGTGTGGTGCGGCTGGAGTGGACCGGGCCGAAGGGCAACCGGCTGTACGTCCAGCGCCGGGACCGGGACCGGGACCGGGACCGGTAACAGCGACAGAGCCGGAAACATGGCCGCTACCAGGGGATTCGCACGGATAAGCGGGGGGTGAATCGCAGGATACGGCAATCCGACAGGGGGTAGAGCCGTGGCGCCCGGCGGGCGTGCTCCGTCTCGTGCGCCGGACGGTTTCCCGCATCTGTACCGCACTCGGAGAGGACTCCGGCCATGCTCCACCCCATCCGTAAGAGCTTCGCCCTCGCCGCCGCCGTGGTGGCCCTCGGCGGCGGAGCCGCTCTGTCCGCCGCGCCCGCCGTGGCCGCGCCCGCAGCCGTGGCACCGTCGGCCCCCGGCAAAGCCGCCGCCCCGAAGGTGACCGTCCAGGGCACGGCACCGGCCTGCGTACGGCGCGACGTCATCAAGCACAAGAAGACTGTGACCGTCGGCAACGACTGCGGAAAGGCCATGCACCTGAAGGTGGTCATCAACAACGGCCCCGACTCGAAGTGCCTGACCTACCAGAACGGTGAGGCGTGGACGTGGCACTGGGGCATGGGCTCCTACGGCAAGGTCGTCACCTGCTGACTCCCGTCAGGCATGTGCGGCCCGCCGCGGACAGTGGCGGGCCGCGCGTACTCGACGGGAGTCGCCCCTCCCCGTCCGTCTCCCCTCTGCTCCCCGTCTGTGCCCGGCCGAAAGCCCGGCCGCCGCGAGGGCTCCCCGCCGCCGGCCGGATCGGCCCCCTCAGCGCACCCATCCCGTATAGCCCTGGCCCCGCACCGCGCCTCCCGGTCCGCCCAGGGCCCCGGATGCGGGGCCGGTGCCGCCGGCCGGCTCCACTCCGCGTCCGACGACGCGCACCAGCCAGGCGTTCAGCGAGAGGCCCTCGCGGGCGGCTGCCTCCTCCGCCCGGCTCTTGAGATGGGCGGGGAGGCGGAGGTTGATCCGGGAGATCTCCTCGGCCCCGGCGGCGAGGTCCGAAGGGGGAGCCGGGAGCGGGGCGGGGGCCGGGGCGGGGGTGTCGGCCGCCCAGTCGTCCTGGGGGGCGGGGGTGACGACGAACTCGGGGTCCCGGCCCCGCAGTCGGACATCCACGGACCCGGGGGCGAGTTCGCCGGTGATCTCGCCGGCGGCGGCCGACAGGGCTTCCAGCAGCACCAGCCGTACTCCGGATTCCAGTGAGGCCACCAGGCGCTCGCCCGCCTCCCGGGTCTCCTCGCCTCCGGCCTCCGCGGCCAGGGCCAGTTCACGGCGGAGGGTGTCGACATACGGCGTGATATCCATGGCGCCACTATGGCACCACTATGGCGCCAACCGCAAACGGGCCGGAGAAACGAACGCATGGGCGCCCGGTCCCCCGGCCCGGTGAAATATCCCGTGGGTGCCGCCCGCGCGGCAGACGTGCGCTAGTTCGAGCAGCGAGACCGAGCGGGCAACTCCCGAAGCAGACCGCTCGGAGTCGGTCAGAAAGCAGCCTTCCGCGTTCACACAGGATACGGAAATAGGCTCTACATCGGCAGCCAGTTCGAAGTGGCGGAGATACGCAACTCCCGCCCTCCTTCGTGCAATTGACGGTGAATTTGCATGCGGCGGGCAGCCGTGGCGTGGCGGCTGCACGACAGGTAGCTTCCGGCGAAAGGGGATGGCGACGGAGGGATGAGAGGGGGAAAGACAACGGTGAACATGCACTCACCCTCCTCGCGCGAACAGCGGGGGCGGCAAGTCCCCGCGTACGGGGAGACGTACGGGGAGACCGGGCCGAGGAAGAGGCGGGGACGCTCCGCGAACGAACGCCCGCACGGGCATCCGCAGGAGCCCCCGGACCGGGAAGCACGCGAAGCGCGAGGCGGCGCAGAAGGCTCCACCGCCTTTCCGCACGAGGCCGTCTCCGTGGAATTCGCCGCTTTCCGCGCGCTCTACCAAAGCCGCTACCAGCAGTACGCGCGCAGTCGGCTGGCCGACCCGGAGACCGCGGACATCGTGGTGCGGATGGCGTTCGACGAGCTGGCCCAGAAGTGGGAACAGGCGCTGCGCAGCCCGCATACCAATGCCTTTGCCTGGATGCTGCTGACCCGTCACATCCGCACCAGCGCGCAGGCACCGGAGGAGACGGCGGCGGCGGGACACTCACCGGCCGGGCACACGGACGACACCCGGATCCTCCACGAGGACCTGGGCATCTCGTTCACCGAGGCCACGGAGATGATGGGACACACCGCCCCAAGACCCCGCTGAACCGCGCGGGGACCGCGCCGGGCCCCGCGCATCGCATGGCCCCGGCGCCGTCGGCGCGGAGGGGCGGACCGGCGGCCGGGGCTCAGAGACCGAGGACCGGGATCGGGTGTCGGGGTCGGGGATGGGGCCTACCGGATGGGCATGCCCGAGAGGGTGCGGGAGATGACCAGGCGCTGGATCTCGCTGGTGCCTTCGAATATCGAGTAGATCGCGGCGTCGCGGTGCATGCGCTCGACGGGGTATTCGCGGGTGTAGCCGTTGCCGCCGAGGATCTGGATGGCCTGGGCAGTGACCTTCTTGGCCGTCTCGCTGGCGAACAGCTTGGACATGGAGCCCTCGGCCGACTCGAAGGGCTTGCCGGTGACGCCCATCCACGAGGCGCGCCACACCAGCAGGCGGGCCGCGTCGATCTGGGTGCGCATATCGGCCAGTTGGAAGGCGACACCCTGATTGTCGATGATGGGGCGGCCGAACTGACTGCGGGTCCTGGCGTAGTCGAGGGCGACCTCGTAGGCGGCCCGCGCGGTACCCACGGCCATCGCGCCGACAGCGGGGCGGGAGGCTTCGAAGGTGGCCATGGCGGCGTTCTTCACCCTCGCCCCGGCATCCTTCCCCCCGGCCCCCTGCTCCGCCTTTCGCGCCCGCTCCCGCGTGCGGGCCAGGCGCTCGTCGAGCTTGTCCTTGCCGCCGAGCAGGCAGGATCCGGGGACGCGGACGCCGTCGAGGACGACCTCTGCGGTGTGGGAGGCCCGGATGCCGTGCTTCTTGAACTTCTGCCCCTGTGCGAGACCCGGCGTGCCCGGCGGGACGATGAAGGAGGCGTGGCCCTTGGAGCCCAGTTCGGGATCGACGCTGGCGACGATGACGTGGACATCGGCGATGCCGCCGTTGGTGGCCCAGGTCTTGGTGCCGTCCAGGACCCACTCGTCCTTGGCCTCGTCGTAGACGGCGCGGGTGCGCATGGCGGACACGTCCGAGCCGGCGTCCGGCTCGGAGCTGCAGAAGGCGGCGACCTTCACGTTGTCGGCGTCCCCGTACATCTGCGGGACCCAGGTGCCGATCTGCTCCTCGGTGCCGTTGGCGAGGACCCCCACGGCGGCCAGGCCGGTGCCGACGATGGACAAGGCGATGCCCGCGTCTCCCCAGAACAGCTCCTCCATGGTCATGGGGATGCCGAGGCCGGTGGGGTCGAAGTACTGCTGGGCGTAGAAGTCGAGGGAGTACAGGCCGATCTTGGCGGCCTCCTGGATGACCGGCCAGGGGGTCTCCTCGCGCTCGTCCCATTCGGCAGCCGCGGGGCGGATCACGTCGGCGGCGAACCCGTGCACCCAGTCCCGGACTTCCTTCTGGTCGTCGTTGAGATCCAGTGCGAACTCGGTATCGGCCATCGTCGGGGTCCTCCGCCAGTCTCAGCAACTCGTTACCATCGGTAATACTCAGTCTGTTACCCGTGAGTAGCGGCTGTCAACTCCCCTTCCCCGCCCGCGCACGCAGACGGCAGTGTTACGTTGTTGCGCTGCTCAGGGGGGTAGCCGGTCAGGGCGGGGAGAGACGCACCATGGACAACACGCGGGAGGACGAGCGGCAGCACGCCGCCGAACGCCGGCGCGGAGAGCTGCTGGAGGCCGCGGACAGGGTCGTCCTGCGGGAGGGGCCCGGCGCCTCGATGAACGCGATCGCCGCCGAGGCGGGCATCACCAAGCCCATCCTCTACCGGCACTTCGGCGACAAGGGAGGGCTCTACCGCGCGCTCGCCGTACGGCACACCGACGCGCTGCTGGACGCGCTGCGCGCGGCGCTGGATGCGCCCAGCGACCGGCGCGAGCGCGTCGAGGCGACCCTGGAGACCTATCTGGCGGCCATCGAAGCCCGCCCCCAGGTCTACCGGTTCCTGATGCACCCTGCCGAGGAGTCCCCCGGCAGCGAGCGGGGCTTCGCAGCGGGGCAGCACACGGCCCCGCTGCTGCGGCGGCTGGGCGAGGAGCTGGCCAAGGTGATCGCCGAGCGACTGGACCTCGGCCCCGAGGGCGAGGAACTGGCCCGGGTGTGGGGGCACGGGATCGTCGGCATGATGCACGCGGCCGGCGACTGGTGGCTGCGTGAACAGCCCTGTGACCGCAAGCGGTTGGTGCGCCACCTGGCCGACCTGCTGTGGGGCAGGCTGGCAGCGGCGGGCGACAGGATGGGCGGCCCCGGCTTCTGAGCGGCGGAGCCCGCCGCGCTGCCGCCCTCGCGGCCGGGCGGGTACGGGATCCGACGCGTACGGATACGCGGCCCGGCTCAGCCTCGCGGCGGAATAGCCGGGGCGTCCTGGAGGAGAGCGGACCCGGGCTCGGCCGGCAGGGGGCCCGACCACGCCGCGCGGCGCACAGCCCGCAGGGTGCGCCGGCGGCGCAGCCCGGAGAGCCTGTCGGTGTAGAGGCCGCCGTCGAGGTGGTCGAACTCGTGCTGGAGACAGCGCGCGAAGAATCCCTCGCCCTCCACGCTTACCGGGCTGCCGTGCAGGTCCTCGCCCTCGATGACGGCCAGATCCGCGCGCGGGGTGGGGGCCTCCAGGCCCGGCAGCGACAGACAGCCCTCGGGACCGCGCACGGTCACGCCGCCGGTACTCACCAGGCGCGGGTTGATGACGTGCCCGCGGTGGCGACGGTCCTCGTCGTCGGGGCAGTCGTAGACGAACACCCGCAGCGGTACGCCGATCTGGCACGCCGCCAGGCCGACGCCGCGTGCCGCGTACATCGTCGCGAACATGTCCTCCACCAGGCCCGCCAGTGGCCGGTCGGCCGGTGTGACCTCGCGGCTGGGTGCGTGCAGGACCGGGTCGCCGTACGTGCGAAGGGGCCGTACGGCGCCGGTTCCGCCGGGGATGGGGCCGCGTCGCATGGCGTCAGCCTACGTTGACGTCCACGCCGGTGATCTTCGCAGGGGTGGCGCGGTCCGGGCCGGCCTGTGATCTCGGTAGGCTGCTCTTCTACGCGAGGGGCAAGGAGGTTCAGACACGATGGCAGGCAACACGGAGCCGCTGTCGCCGCGGTCCAAGCTGGCCGTGACGGCGGGCAGGGCCGCCGCGGCGGTGTCGCGGGCGGCGGGCCGCGGCAGCGGGTCGGTGATCGGCGGCAAGGTGGCACTCAGGCTCGACCCCGACCTGCTGCAGAGGCTGGCCCAGCATCTGGATGTGGTCCTGGTCTCGGCGACCAACGGCAAGACGACGACGACCCGGCTGATCGCCGAGGCGCTGCGGGCCAACGGCGAGGTCGTCTCCAACGCGCTGGGCGCCAACATGCCCGCCGGTATCACCTCCGCGCTCGCCGGCGGCTCGGACGCCCGCTACGGCGTGATCGAGGTGGACGAGAAGTACCTCGCCGGTGTCGCCAGGGATGTGACGCCGAAGGCCATAGCGCTGCTGAACCTCTCGCGTGACCAGCTCGACCGCGCCGCGGAGACCCGCATGCTGGCCGAGCGGTGGCGCGAAGGTCTCTCCGGCCAGAAGGCCGTCATCGTGGCCAACGCGGACGACCCGCTCGTGGTGTGGGCGGCCTCCTCCTCGCCGAACGTGGTGTGGGTGGCCGCCGGCCAGGAGTGGAAGGACGACGCCTGGTCCTGCCCGGCATGCGGCGGCGTCATGCAGCGGCCGGGCGACGACTGGTTCTGCGGGGAGTGCGGCTTCCGCCGCCCGACCCCCAGCTGGGCGCTCTCAGGCGACCACGTACTGGACCCGCACGGCTCCGCCTGGCCCATCCACCTCCAGCTTCCCGGCCGGGCCAACAAGGCGAACGCCGCGACCTCGGCCGCGGTCGCCGCGGCCTTCGGAGTGCCGCCGCAGACCGCGCTGGAGCGGATGTACTCGGTCAAGGCCGTGGCCGGGCGCTATGACGTGGTGCAGTTCCAGGGCCGCGACATGAGGCTGCTGCTGGCCAAGAACCCGGCCGGCTGGCTGGAGACGTTCTCGCTGATCGACCCGCCGCCGACGCCGGTGATCCTCTCCGTGAACGCGCGGGGCGCGGACGGCACCGACACCTCGTGGCTGTGGGACGTCGATTACGGTCGGCTGTCCGGGCACCCGATCTGCGTGATCGGCGACCGGAAGCTGGATCTGGCGGTGCGGCTGGAGGTGGCGGGCGTCCAGTTCCAGGTGTGCGAGGACGCCCAGGACGCGGTGCGCAGATGCCCGCCGGGGCGCATCGAGACGATCGCCAACTACACCGCGTTCCAGGACCTGCGCCGCGCCGTCGGCAACTGAGCCGTGTCGCCCCCCTCTTCCACCTACTTCCCCCCACCGGTCCCCCGGTCTTCCCCCTCGGCGGAATTCCGGTCCTCCCACCCATCGGTCTTCCGACCCATCGATCCGCTCAAGGAGCTGGCGGCATGAGTGACACGAGTCTGCGTCTGGTGTGGATCTACCCCGACCTGCTGAGCACCTACGGCGACCAGGGCAACGCGCTCGTGGTGGAGCGGCGCGCGCGGCAGCGCGGGCTGGACGTCCAGCGCGTGGACGTCCGCTCGGACCAGCCGCTCCCCACCTCCGGCGACATCTACCTGATCGGCGGCGGCGAGGACCGGCCGCAGCGGCTGGCGGCCGAGCGGCTGCTGCGCGACGGCGGCCTGAACCGCGCGGTGGACAACGGGGCGATCGTCTTCTCGGTGTGCGCGGGCTACCAGATCCTCGGTCGTGAGTTCGTCAACGACCTGGGCGAGCGCTCCATGGGCCTGGGGCTGCTGGATGTGACCAGCACCCGGGGCGAGGGCGAGCGGTGCGTGGGCGACGTACTGGCCGACATGGACGACAACCTGCGGCTGCCGCAGCTGACCGGGTTCGAGAACCACCAGGGCATCACCCACCTGGGCCCGTCCGCACGCCCCCTGGCCCGGGTCCGTCTGGGCAAGGGCAACGGAACGGGTGACGGTACCGAGGGCGCGTACAACGGCACCGTCTTCGGTACGTACATGCACGGCCCGGTGCTGGCGCGCAATCCGCAGATCGCCGATCTGCTGATCAAGCTGGCCCTCGATGTGAACGCGCTGCCGCCGACCGACGACCGGTGGTATGAGGCGCTGCGCCAGGAGCGTATCGCCGCGGCGACCCAGCCCGCCTGATCCGGCGCACCCCGGTTCGCCTGCCGCGGAGTTGGCTTACGGACCACGGAGTTCACATGGGAGAACCGCCCGTGCGGACCGCCCCGGCGAGGGCGGCCCGCACGGGCGGTTCTAGTCTGGTGCGGGCGTATCGGTCGGTTGTGGGAGAGTTCGGATGGATCACGGCGCGCACGGTATGATGATGGATCTGCCGCCCTTCACGCTCGCACGCGGGCTGGAGTTCTCTGGCGAGCCGTTCTTCCTGGTGGGGTGCTTGCTGGCGCTGGCCCTCTACGGGTGGGGCGTCGTCCGGCTGCGCAGGCGGGGGGACGCGTGGGCGCCCGCGCGTACGGTCGCCTTCGTCGTGGGTGTGCTGACCGTGGCACTGGTGATGTGCACGGCGCTCAACGACTATGGAATGGTGCTGTTCAGCGTCCACATGGTGCAGCACATGGTGATCAGCATGCTGTCGCCGATCCTGCTGCTGCTGGGCGCGCCGGTGACGCTGCTGCTGCGCACGCTGCCGTCGGGCAACCGCTCGCGGGGAGGACGCGCCGGCCCGCGCGAAGTGCTGGTGGCACTGCTGCACAGCCGCTACATGAGGGTGATCACGCATCCGGCGTTCACCATTCCGCTGTTCATCGCGAGCCTGTACGCGCTGTACTTCACGCCGCTGTTCGACTTCCTGATGGGCTCCAAGGCGGGCCACATCGCGATGATGGTGCACTTCCTCGCGGTGGGCCTGGTCTTCTTCTGGCCGATCATGGGCGTGGACCCCGGCCCGCACCGCCCCGGCTACGTGATGCGGATGCTGGAGCTGTTCGCGGGGATGCCCTTCCACGCGTTCTTCGGCATCGCGTTGATGATGGCGTCCGAGCCGATGGTCGGCACCTACGCGCATCCGCCCGCCTCGCTGGGGGTGAGCGCGCTGTCCGATCAGTCGGCGGCGGGCGGCATCGCCTGGGCGTTCAGCGAGATCCCGTCGGTGATCGTGCTGGTGGCCCTGGTCTTCCAGTGGTACTTCACCGAGCAGCGGCAGGCCCGCCGCTCCGACCGCAAGGCGGACCGGGACGGTGACAAGGAGCTGACCGCCTACAACGCGTATCTCGCCTCCCTCCAGGCCCGGGGGCAGTGAGACCGGGCTCGTGCGCACCGGCTCGTGAGCGCGGGGCCGGACCGGTCGCCAGGTCGGCGCGGCCCGCCCGGGAGCGGGAGCGCGGTGTGTGAATGCGGCGTGGGGGTCGTGTAGCGCTGCCGTGCAGTAGCGCGCGGGGCCGTGGCCGGGTGACGATGGGGATCTGGCCGCGGCCCTCGCGCGTGCGCGACCCGTACGTCCCGGGGCCGCCGGGAGGAGGGTGGTGCTGTGATGCCCGGGACGACGCGCATGACGGCCTCCGCGAAGGCGATGACCATCGGCACGGTGGTGGCCCTGGTGGTGGTGACGGCGTACACGGCGGCGCTGGGGGCCAGCGGATGGCTGTGGTTCTCGTGGGTCGTACTGGTGCTGGTCACGCTGGGCGTGATCTCGTCACGCGGCTGACCGAGGGCGGACCTCGTCACGCGGCTGCCGGAGGGGTGAGGTCCGCTCGTGGGCCGGGCGGGACCGGCCCCGCGCCGGTGGCGGTAGCCGTGGTGGTGGCGCTGATGGTGGCGTACTCAGCAGCCGGCGGCCGGCCGTCCTCGCAGGCACCACGGCTGGGGGGTCAGCGCCTGGCGCGGGCGAACAGCCGCGTGGCGGCCAGCAGGCACACCGCGGCGAAGGCGAGGGTGACCACGGCTCCCGCGACCACCGTCCCGGTGGTGAAGTGACCGCGGAAGACCTCCCGTACGGCATCGACGGTGTAGCGGAACGGGACTGCGCGGGAGACGCCGTCGAGCCAGCCGGGGGCGAGGTTCATGGGCAGCAGCAATCCCGCGAGCAGCATCAGCGGCATGCCGGCGGTGTTGGCGACGGCGGCGAACTCGGGCGGGGTGCGCACATGCATCGCCAGCCCGTGGGAGAGCGCTGCCAGCGCGCCCGACAGCACCGCGACGAGGACGAGACCCGCCAGCACACCGACCGGTGAAGCGCGCAAGCCCAGCGCGAGTCCGAGCAGGACGAGCAGCACGGCCTGGGCGGTGAGCTGGACGACGTCGCGCAGAGTGCGGCCCAGCAGCAGCGCGGCGGGGCTGACGGGTGTGACCCGCATGCGGTCGATCACGCCCAGGTTGCGCTCCATCAACATGCCCAGGCCGACGAACGAGCCGCCGAGCAGCGCGAGTTGGACAAGCACCCCCGGAACCAGCGTCTGCCAGGAGGAGCCGGAGACACCCAGGTCGAGGCGGGTGAGGAGCGGGCCGAAGAGGGCGAGGAAGAGCAGCGGCTGCAACATGCCGAACACCATGTTGGTCTTGGAGCGCAAGGTGGCACGCAGGCAGCGGCCGAAGACGATACCGATGTCGGTGCGAAGGCGCCCGCGTGCGGGTGTCGCGGGCGGGGTGGGGGCCGGGATGCTGGTGGTCACGGTGTGTCCGTCGGGTAGTCGGGGTGGCCTGGCGGCCACGGGGAAGGGCAGCTCGACGGCTGCCGGGGAAGGCGGTGCCCGGTGGTTCAGACGGCCACGGGTTCATGCGCCGGGCCCCGGCCGGTGAGGGCCAGGAAGGCGTCTTGAAGGGTGCCGTCGGCTCCGGGGGCGTACTGCCGCTTGAGCGCCGCGGGGGTGCCCTCGGCGATGGTGCGGCCCTCGTCGATGACGACGACGCGGTCGCAGAGCGCGTCCGCCTCGTCCAGGTAGTGGGTGGTGAGGAAGACGGTGGTGCCGTGGTCACGGCGGATACGGCGCACCAGCTGCCACAGTTCCGCCCGACTGACGGGGTCGAGGCCCGTGGTGGGCTCGTCGAGGAAGAGGACCTCGGGGCGGTGGACGAGCCCGAGTGCGATCTCCAGCCGGCGCCGCTGGCCACCGGAGAGCGCGGCGGTCGGCCGGTCCAACAGCGCTGTCAGCGCCAGCTCTTCGGCCAGTTCACCGGCGCGCTGCCGGGCCTGGGGCCTGGTCATACGGTGCAGCCGGGCCTGGGTGAGGAGTTCCTCGCGTACGCCGCACGCGGGGTCGAGGCCGCCGGCCTGGGCGACGTAGCCGATGCGGGCGCGTACGGCCGCGGGGTCGGCGCGCAGATCGTGCCCGGCGACGCGGGCCTCTCCCCCGCTGGGCGGTAGCAGCGTGACGAGCATCCGCAAGGTGGTGGTCTTCCCCGCGCCGTTCGGGCCGAGGAAGCCGAGGATCTCGCCGCGCGCGACGGTCAGATCGATGCCGCGCACAGCGTGCACCTGCCCCGAGGCGAGGGCGTAGGTGCGGGTCAGGCCCCTGATGTCGAGGGCCGCAGGCCGGCCGGAGGGCGGCGGGTGCGCGTGGCCGGAGCCGGTGGGGGGCGTGCCGGAGGGCATGGCGCCGGGTGGCGGCGGGGTCGTGGTCATGACCCGATAAAAGCACAGCGCGTTCTCAATTTGCAATGCAGTTCAGTTTTACAGTCGGGTTAGACTTCCAGGCATGAGCGAAGGGCTTCGGGAGCGCAAGAAGCGGCAGACGAGACAACGGATCCACCAGGTGGCGATGGGGCTGTTCGTCGAGCGGGGCTTCGACAAGGTCACGATCGCCGAGGTCGCGGCCGAATCGGAGGTATCGGTCAACACCCTCTACAACTACTTCGAGGCGAAGGAGGACCTCGTCCTGCCGCCCGAGGAGGCCTCCCCGTCCCGGCTCGCCGAAATCGTCCGCGCGCGCCCCGCCGGCGCCTCACCCGCTCGCGCGGTGCTGGAACGGCTGCGCGAGGAGCTGCGACGGCGGGAGAAGAAGCTGGGCCTGACCGAAGGGTTCGGGCCGGTCTTCGAGATGATGCGCGCGGCCCCCACCCTCACCGCACGCCTGGGAGACCTGGGCGGACAGATGAACGACGCGCTCGCCGAACTGCTCGCAGAGGAGACCGGAGCAGCGCGGGACGACCCCGAACTGTGCGCCGCCGTCAGCCAGATCGGCTGGTTCCACTCGCTGGTCTTCGCCGAGATCGGCCGCCGCGTCGTCGCCGGGATGACGCCGGAGGAGATCTCCGCCGACCTGCTCGGACTTCTGGACGCCGTCGAGGAAATGCTCGGCGGACGCGCCTTCACCTACGCCGTGCGGGAGGACTGACCGTGTTCCGGGTAACCATCCGGGGGGCCTTCGGGGAGCTGGACGAGACCGGGCGGGCCGCCCTGCTCAAGGAGGCGGCCGGGTTCGGTGCGTCCTTCACAGAAGCAGGCACCTTCACCTGCGACAGCAGTCTGTCGGCCTTCACCTTCCGCTGCCAGGTACCCCCGCCCGCCGGGGGCCAGGGGGCCGACGAGGAAGGCTGGGCCGCACTGCGCGCCACCGAGGCACTGGAAGCCCACGGCCACCCGCACCGGATCCTGCGGCTCGCGGTCACGGACATGCGCGACATCAAGATCCGCCGCAAGGGCGGCGGTAGCACCCAGGGCCCAAGGACGGGCAGGAGAACATAGAGGGGCGAGAGCTCAGGACCTGGGGGCTACCGGTGCTTCTCGGGCAACTCTCCTGATCCGCGGACCAGTTGGCATGGCCCGGCCCGGCTGGCCGGCGCGGCGTCGCTGAGACCGCGCGCCCGCCCTCACCTCCGCGCTCGGTCGGCCCGCCGCCGGTAGACCGACCGCAGCAGTTGGTCCTTGGCAGGGCCGGAGATCCGCCACTCCAGGTGCCACTCATCCGCCGAGCGGGCGAGGAAGGTCCCCTCGTACCGGTCGGCGGCGCAGGGGTGGACGGCGAGCCAGCGGCCGGTGCGCAGGTCGAGGTCGTGGAAGGGGCGGCCGTCGGTGAATTCCACATCGGCGGTCCCGTCGGCGCGAGCGCGCACACGCAGCGAGCGGCTCGCCGCATACGTCCTGCCCTCCCAGGTCAACTCCCCTTCCTCCACGTGCAGGACGGGGCCCCGGCACGCCTCGGGTCCGGCGTCGGCAGGACCGGCCTCGGTCCGGAAGTCGGCGACTCCCCGGAAGCCGCCCTCCACCCGGGCTCTCAAGTCGTACACGGTGCGCTCGATGTTCCAGCGGCCGAGGAGATACCCGGTCGCATCGGTGACGGGGTACGGACGGCGCGGTGCCCCCTCAGGCACGGAGTCGCGGAACATGCCCCCATTATTCCGCGCACCCGCTCCCCCTGCCCCGGCCAGGGTCATCGGCTGCGACCGCGGCCGCCTGCCGGCCCGGACCAGGGAGCCGGGCGGGCCAGAAGCGTCAGGCCGGATCCTGGCCGGGCGCCGCCTCCCCCGGCGCCGCGGGTCCGGCTTCCCCCTGCCTGCCCCGGCAGGCTCCGCCGCAGCAGCCGGCCGCGGCGCCGTCGCGGCTGCCTGCGGGTGCCCGTTGGGCACCGCGTTCGCACGGGCGCGCAGCACCGGTGCCGTCACAAGCGCGCCGAGCAGCACGGGAGCGGCGGCGACCAGGGGAACCAGGCCCAGGTCGGCGGCGAGGGCGGCGCCGCCGGCCGCACCGCCCAGCGCGGCGCCCGTGTAGACGGCGCTGCTGTTGACGGCCATCGTCTGGGCTGCGGCTCCCGCTCCGGCGCGGGCGAGCAGCAGGGACTGGATGCTGGGCGGTACCGCCCACGCGGCGGCCGACCAGATGACCAGCACCCCGGCGGCCACCGCGACCGGTACCGGCCGGAGGGCCCACAACCCGGCGAAGGCCAGCATCACGGCGCAGAAAACCGCGCTCGCGAGGAGGAAGACCCGGCCGGGCGCGTACCGGTCGCACAGCCTGCCGGACACCTGTGTGCCCACGAGCCCGCCGGCACCCGAGCAGACCAGGAGCGCGGCGAGCGCGGCGGGGCCGGCTCCGGACAGGCCGGCGAGGAACGGGGCGAGATAGGTCTGGAAGGCGAGATTGCCCGCGACGGTGAGGGCCGTCGCGGCGAGGATCGCGGAGACGGTGCCGCTGAGCAGGGGGCGTACGGTCTCCCGGAGCGTGGCGCGTGGCGAGGTCGCGTGGGGTTCGGCGGGCAGGAAGCGGGCCAGCAGCAGGAGCGAGCCGAGGCCGAGGAGGCCGCCGAAGACGAAGGAGGCCCGCCAGCCGAAGGCCGCTCCGATCCAGGTGCCGCCCGGGATACCCAGCAGCACGGCACCCGTCACTCCCGTCATGACGGCTGCCAGGTAGCGGCCCCGGTGGTCCGGCGGCGCTGCGGCACCGGCATCGGCGAGGGCGGTGGGCAGGACGACGGCGGCGGCGAGTGCGGCGGTGACGCGCAGCACCATGAGCGCGGCATAGGAATTCACGAGCGGCATCGCGAAGTTCGCCGCCGTGAAGACGATGAGCGCACCCCGCAGTGCCGTCGCGCGCCGGAGGTGGAAGGGCAACAGGGCCCAGACCGGCGCGAAGAGGGCGTAGGTCAGGGAATACGCCGTCACGAGCTGGCCGGTGGCCGTCCCGGAGCGGCCGACGGTCTCGGAGACCGCCGGGAGGACCCCGACGATCAGATAGTCGTCGGTCTGCACGGCGAAGGCGGCGAGGGTCAGCGCGGCCAGCCTCCCCCGGCCTTCGGCCGGGAGATACCGCCGCGTGGAGAGCGATGGCTTCATATCCGTAAAGGTAACAATCGTTTCCCTAATGTTGTGCCACAGTGTTCCCGTCCCGAGTCAGCCGGAGAACTGGCGCACCGACGGACCAGCCGCAGGTGGGCAGCGGTCCAGATGAAGGAGGTACGGGAGTGCCCAGGACCGCGAGCCCGCAGCGGCGGCGGGAGGTGACCGACGCGGTGATCGGGCAGTTGGCCGCCACCGGCATCGGCAGCTTCTCCCTGCGCACGGTCGCGGAAGGACTCGGGCAGAGCACCCGGGTGCTGACCCATCACTTCGCCGACAAGAACACCCTGCTCACGGCGGTCCTCCTGCGACTGGACGAACGGCAGCACGAGGCACTGCGGGCCACGCCCGGCTGGGACGATCCGGAGGTGGCGATCAGCACCGTGGTCCGCTCCGCGTGGGAGCGGAACCTGAGTCCGGACGAGCTGGCGATGACCCGGCTCATCCGCGAGATCGAGGGCCTCGCAGCGGCCGGACGGCTCCCCTTGCCGGGGCCCGGATTCATCCGGGGGCGGGCGGAGTTCGTCGCCTCGTGCCTGACGCTGCGCGGCTTGAGCGAGAGCGCGGCCCTCACCAGCGCGACCCTGCTCAACAGCGCCTTCGGCGGCCTGGAGGGTGACTACCTCATCACCGGCGACGCCGCGCGCGCCGAGTCCGCCCTGGAGGCTCTGTGTGCGTGGATCGACACCTGCGTGCGGCAAGGGCGGGAGGGTAGAGGCGGACGGCCACACGGATGAACCGGCTGCGACGGCAGGCGATGCGACCGGGTTCGAGGGTCACGGCCGACGAACGGATGGCACGGCTTCCCGTCACTTGCCCGCGGCGAGCGGCGAGTTGGGCTCCCGCGTGCCTCAACCGCACCTTGGGCAACGGCTCGGGACCGAGTGTCCGCGGGCGACTCGCAGGCGGACCGGCGTGCACTTACCCTGAGGGCTTCTCGCATGTCGTGTGACCTGCCATGACGCCCCACCTTGTGGGGATCGCGCTACCGTGAGGAGTGACCCCGTGTTCTACTACCTGCTCAAGTACGTGGTGCTGGGGCCGCTGTTGCGACTGGCGTTCCGGCCACGTATCGAGGGCCTGGAGAACATCCCCGAAGAGGGTGCGGCGATCGTCGCGGGCAACCACCTCTCCTTCTCCGACCACTTCGTGATGCCGGCGATCCTGCCGCGCCGCATCACCTTTCTTGCCAAGGCGGAGTATTTCACCGGTCCCGGCCTCAAGGGGCGGCTGACCGCGGCGTTCTTCCACAGCGTGGGCCAGATCCCCGTGGACCGCTCCGGCAAGGGCGCGGGGCAGGCCGCCATCGACGAGGGCCTGGGTGTGCTGCGCAAGGGCGAGCTGCTCGGGATCTACCCCGAGGGCACCCGCTCCCACGACGGTCGCCTCTACAAGGGCCGGGTCGGGGTCGCCGCGATGGCGCTCGGCGCGGGGGTGCCGGTGGTGCCGTGCGCGATGGTCGGCACCTTCGAACTCCAGCCGCCCGGACGGAAGGTGCCCCGCATGGGCCGGGTGACCATACGGTTCGGCGAGCCACTGGAGTTCTCCCGGTTCGCGGGACTGGAGAAGGAGCGCACGGTGCTGCGGGCCGTCACCGACGAGATCATCCACGAGATCATGCAGCTGTCCGGCCAGGAATACGTGGACATGTACGCGCCCGAGGCGAAGGCGGCGCAGGCCGAGGAGCGGGCACAGGAGAAGGCCCGTGGCAAGGGCGGGCGGCGTACCGCCTGAAGCCGCCCAGGCCGGGGCTCGGCACCGTCCTCTGTGAGCGTAGTCCTCCCAGGGCGAAACTGCCTGTCCTGCCTGGTCGAAGCTGACCTAGCGTGCGGCTATGACACACGGTTCACGAGCATTGGTGCTGGGAGCTACAGGGCAGATCGGGCGGGCGGCAGTGCGGTCGCTCGCCCGCGACGGGTGGGAGGTGACGGCCGCCTCGCGCACCGGCGGTGGTGATGAGAGCTGGCCCGGAGACGTGCGTACGGCCGCGCTCGACCGGAACGAGGAGGGCGCACTGGCGGCGGAGGTGGGCGACGGCTTCGAGCTGCTGCTGGATGTGACGGCCATGACGCGAGCGCACAGCAGCCAGCTGGCCGGTCTCGCCGACCGGGTCGGGTCGGCCGTCGTCCTCTCCAGCGCCGCGGTGTATGTGGACGAGCGCGGGCGCGGCTTCGGCACGCAGAGCGAACCGGACGGCTATCCGCGCTACCCGGTACCGGTCACCGAGTCGCAGCCGACGGTGGAGCCGGACGATCGTCCCGGCGCCCGGAAGGTGCTCCTCGAACAGGAGTTGCTGGCGCTGGGCACGCGGATGCCCGTCACCGTGCTGCGCCCCGCCGCCGTCTGGGGCCCGCACTGCCGTACCCCGCGCGAGCTGTACTTCGTCAAACGGTGGCTGGACGGGCGACGGGTGCGGGTGCTCGCGCACCGGGGCGAGAGCCGCTTCCACCCGGCGCACGTGGAGAACATCGCCGAACTGGTGCGGCTCGCAGCGCGGCAGCCCGGCTCGCGGATCCTGAACGCCGCCGATCCCGAGCCCCCCACCGTCTCGGCGATGGCGGAGGCGCTGGATGCGGTGCTGGGCTGGGAGTGCGAGACGGTGCTGCTGGAGGGGTCGCCCCCGCAGGGGGAGCCGACCGTGGGCCGCACCCCGTGGTCGCTGCCGCATCCGATGGTGCTCGATATGAGCGCGGCGGAGCGGGAGTTGGGATACCGCGCCGTCATCACGTACGAGGAGGCCCTGCCGGAGACGGCCACCTGGCTGGCCGGTCGGACCCGCGGGCGGGACTGGCGCGAGGCATTCCCCGAGATGGCCGCCGCCTACGATCCCATGGGCGACCTGTTCGACTACGGGGCGGAGGACCGCTGGCTGGCCGGACGCGGGGCCTGAGGGTCCGCGCGGCGCGGCGGACGGCGGCAGTACGGCTAGCGGCGGACGGCGGCACACGCACGAGGGGCGGACCGGGGATTCCGGTCCGCCCCTCGCCGGTCCCGGCCGGCCCCGGCCGGAACGCGGCCTCGGCCCGGCCGGACCTCAGGCGCCCGGCGGTGCCGGTGCGCTCACTTGAGGCCGGCCACGGTTTTCGCCCTGGCGGTGGACTTCTGCGGCTGGGGGGTGGCGTGCGGGCCGCAGGTGATGTCCTTGGAGTCGATGGTGCCCTTGAGGAGGTAGGCGTCGACCCGCTTGTTGATGCAGTCGTTCTTCAGGTTGGTGATGCCGTGGGAGCCCGCGTCCTTCTCGGTGATCAGACGGGAGCCCTTGAGGCGCTTGTGCAGTTCCACGCCGCCGGGGTACGGGGTGGCGGCGTCCCGCGTGGCCTGGATCAGCAGTACGGGGTGCGCGGTCTTCGCGCGCACGTCGGTGGCCTTGTGCTGCTTGAGCGGCCAGACGGCGCAGGGGTAGTTCATCCAGGCGTTGGACCAGGTGAGGAAGGGGTACTTCTCGTGCAGCCTGGTGTTGTCGCGGTCCCAGGTCTTCCAGTCGCGCGGCCACTGGGCGTCGTTGCACTCGACGGCGGTGTAGACGGCGTTGCTGTTCTCGCTGCTCTTGTTGCCCGCCACGTCCGACATGTCCGGGCCAGCGCTCTCGATCAGCGGCTTCTCGTCGCCCTTGAGGTAGGCCGACCACACCGAGGCGACCGAGGCCCAGGCGGAGTCGTAGTAGGGCGCGCTCTGGAAGAAGTTGAGCAGCTCGGAGGGGCCGACGACGCCCCCGATCGGGTCCTTCTTGGCAGTGGCGCGCAGCTCACGCCACTTGGCCTCGATCTTGTCGGGGGTGGCGCCGATACCGTAGACGTCGTCGTGCTCGGCCACCCACTTCTTCCAGTCCTCCCAGCGGGTCTGGAAGGCGATGTCCTGGTCGAGGTTGACGTCGTACCAGATCTTCTTCGGCGAGGGGTTGACCACGCTGTCGGTGATCATCCGGCGGACGTGGCCGGGGAACAGCTCGGCATAGACGGCGCCCATGTAGGTGCCGTAGGAGACGCCGAGGAAGTTCAGCTTCTTGTCGCCGAGTGCCGCGCGGATCACATCGAGGTCGCGGGCCGCGTTGGGCGTCGTCATCTGGGCCAGCAGGGCGCCGCTGCGCTCCTTGCAGCCGTCCGCGTACTCCTTGGCGAGCTTGCGCTGGGCCTTCTTGTCAGCCTCGCTGTCGGGCACCGGGTCGGCCTTGGGCGCCTTGACCCACTCCTGCGGGTCGGCACACGAGATCGGTGCGGAGTGGCCGACGCCACGCGGGTCGAAGCCGACGAAGTCGTAGGCGGTGGCGGCCTTGGCCCACAGGGGGTTCTTGTCGGGTATCCGCTTGGGGAAGGCCATGCCCGAGCCGCCGGGGCCGCCGGGGTTGTAGACGAGGGAGCCTTGGCGCTCGTCCTTGCCGCCGGTGCTGCGCGCCCGGTCTACAGCGATCTTGATGGTTTTGCCGCCGGGCTTGGCGTAGTCGAGCGGGACGGTGACCCAGCCGCACTGGACGGGAGCCTTGATGTTCCAGTCCGCGGGGCAGTCCTTCCAGTCGATGCCCGCGCGCGCCGCGCGGGCGGCGGCCTTCTGCACGCCGCGCGCCTCGGCGGAACCGGCCCGCTTGGCGGAAGCGTCCCGCGAGTCCGTGCCGCCGTCCGCGAACGCGGACGGGACGGCTATGAGACCCGCGGTGAGGGCTCCGGCGGCGATGGTGCCGGCTGCGGCTGCGGCCGCCTTCCGTCTGTTCACGATTCCCCCCTCTGTCCTGTGTCTGACCTCGGTCCGCCAGTGCCGAACGCCGCGCATGCGGCGGCGGTGGGCCGGTGACCACGGTGGTGTCACGAGGATCTTTGTCCCAAGCCCTCCGTAAGGGACAGGGCCGAGGGGCGTTCTTTACCAAGACGTAAAGGTGTACGACTGGTCGAGCACGCGTCTGAGCTGGAGCGCGTCCGGCGCCACGGCGCTGATGAGAATCGCCGGGCCCGCCAGCGGTGTCAGTACGGCGGTGGGGCCCAGCACCTTCGGTTCCGTGGGGAGCCGGCCCGGCTCCGGATCGACGATCAGGAGCTGGCCCACGGCGCGGTTGCCGCCCAGTACGGCGCCGCCGTCCCAGCCGGGCGCGCCGGGCCCGTAGTCGAGCTGCTGGTCGAGCAGCGGGCGGCCCGCGCGGCGCACGGTGAGCCGGCTGCTGAGGCGGCCCGGCTCCTCGCCCGTACGCCCGAGCACCTGCTCGTCGCGCAGCACCAGCCGGGCACCGGGCGCCAGCTCCACGCCGAGGGTCTGGCGCAGGTCGCTGCCCTGGGCGGAGATCAGCTGTTCGGGCAGCCAGTGCGCCTCTCCCCCGTCGCCGACGCTCAGCCGTACGTCGTAGCAGGCGGGTTCGCGGGTGCGGCCCGGCAGCGCGATGGTGGCGGCGCTGCCGTCGAGCCGCAGCGCGGCACCCGCCTCGACGCTCGCCTCGACGGTGAGCCGGTCGCCGCCCAGGGGCGCGCTCATGGCTCCGACGAGAGTGACCCGGGCGCGGGCGGGGTCGGCCGAGCGGGTGCGCCGCAGGGCGAACGGGGCCTCGCCGCTGAGCACCGGCAGCGAGGTGCCGCCCCGGCCGTCGGGCACGGCCCGCACCCGTGCGTGCGCGCGCACGCCGGCCGGGCCGGTGCCGGGTCCCGGACCGGTGACGGGATCGAGGGCGGGGAAAGGGCCGGGAGGTGCGACGGCGGCGGGGACGCCTGTCCGCCCGGGGGTTTCGGTGAGTGCCACGGATGTCATGCCGGCCGCGCGGCCGGGGCGGCCCAGTCGGCGAGTTGGGCGCGCACCCAGTCGGCCGCGGTCTCCACGCCCGGGTCGGTGCGCAGCGACTGGAGGATGACGGGAAGCTCGCCGCGCTGCTTCTTGGCGTCGCGGGCCATCGCCTCCAGGTCGGAGCCGACGTAGGGGGCCAGGTCGGTCTTGTTGATCACGAGCAGGTCGGCGGTGCTGACGCCGGGGCCGCCCTTGCGCGGGATGTCGTCGCCGCCCGCGACGTCGATGACGAAGACCTGCGCGTCGGTCAGCCCCTTGGAGAAGGTGGCGGTCAGGTTGTCCCCGCCGGACTCCACGAGGACCAGGTCGAGCGGGCCGACTGCCTCTTCGAGGTCCTCGACGGCCTCCAGGTTCGCGGAGATGTCGTCGCGGATCGCGGTGTGCGGGCAGGCGCCGGTCTCCACGGCCGTGATCCGCTCGGGCGGCAGCACGGCCTCCCGCAGCAGAAAGGCGGCGTCCTCACGGGTGTAGATGTCGTTGGTGACGACGGCGAGCGAGTACGTGTCGCGCAGGGCGCGGCACAAGGCGGCCACCGTCGCGGTCTTGCCCGAGCCGACGGGCCCGCCGAGGCCGATCCGCAGCGCGCGGCGGCTGCCGTCCGGAAGCGTCTTGGCGGCGCTGTGGCGCTCGGGGTAGGTGGTGCCGTGGTCGAGGTGCATGGTTCCTCCGGGGTGGTGCTGTGTGGTGCGGGTGTTGGTGCTGTGGTCCGGAGCGGCCGGCAGGGGTGGCGCGGGGAGGTGCGTCGATGCGGCCCGCGCCTGGCCGGGAGGCGGGGAGGCGGGTCAGGAGGCGAAGAGGCGTACGTCCCAGGCCGCGTGCTGCTCGGCGGTGATGTCGAGCAGCGGCGCCGAGGCGGCGGGCAGCCCGGCGATGTCCCCCTGGGCGGCTTCGGCTGCCCTGTGTGCCACCTCGTCCGTCGCGGGAGCGAGGCGGGCGAGGACGGCGGTGGCGTCGAACGGGTCGAGGCTCAGCAGCCGTACGGCCGCCGTCGCCGGTCCGCTCACGCTCTCGTAGGCCGCCGCGTAGGCCGCGTCCAGGGGTCCGAGCCCCGCCGAGCGCGCGGCCAGGCCCAGCACGACGGGCTGGTGCGCGCCCTTGGGCAGGGCGGCGGCCAGCGCGTCGAGTTCGGCTCCCGGCCAGGTGGCGCGGGCCGCGCGCATCATCTGCCGGCCCAACCTGCGGGCCGTGCGGCGGAGCGCGGGTGAGGGGGTGCGCGCGTCGGCGGCCTCGTCGAGCGCGAGCGGGTCGTGCCCGGCGGCGGCAGCGGCGGCCAGGGCCGCCGCCGTCAGGCCCGTCGTGTGCAGCCGGCCGGTGCAGAACCGCTCCAGCCCGGCGGCGCCTTGGACACGGCCGGCCTTCACCGCTGCTTCGGCCCCTCCCGAGTGGGCGTGTCCACCGGCCGGGAACCGGCCGTCGGCGAGCAGCAGCAAGGCTGCGGCACCGCTCATGTGGGAGTCCTCCTGACTTCGTTCCGGCACGACGGGGGGCGCGATGCGGTGCCCGGCGGTGACATCGCGCCCGCGTCGGCAGTGCTCCCCGGCGTCGCGCCGCCGCGCGGGGGGGGGATTCGCTCAGAACAGGAAGTAGCGCTGAGCCATGGGCAGTTCGGTGGCCGGAGCCGGTTCGATCTGCGTCCCGTCGACCGTGACGGTGAAGGTGTCGGGGTTCACCCGTACATCTGGGCGGGCGTCGTTCTCCCGCATGTCGGCCTTGGTGACGGGCCGGGTGTCGCGGATGGCGACGAACCGCTTGGTGAGGGCCAGCCGTTCGGGCAGGCCGTCATCGAGCGCGTTCGGTGTCACGAAGTTGACCGAGTTGGAGCCGGGCGCGCGCCCCTTCGCCCCGAACATCGGGCGGGGCAGCACCGGCTGCGGGGTGGGGATGGAGGCGTTGGCGTCGCCGATCTGCGCGTAGGCGATCTGCCCGCCCTTGATGACGGTCAGCGGCTTGACGCCGAAGAACGCGGGGTCCCACAGCACGAGGTCGGCGAGCTTGCCGGGCTCCACGGAGCCGATCTCGTCGTCCATGCCCTGCGCGACGGCCGGGTTGATCGTGTATTTGGCGACATAGCGACGCGCCCGCAGATTGTCGGCCTGCCCGTCGCCCGCGAGCGCGCCGTAGCGCTCCTTCATCACGTGCGCGGTCTGCCAGGTGCGCAGGACCACTTCCCCGATCCGGCCCATGGCCTGCGAGTCGGAGGAGATGATCGAGATGGCGCCTAGGTCGTGCAGGACGTCCTCGGCCGCGATGGTGCCGGGCCTGATGCGGGATTCCGCGAAGGCGAGATCTTCCGGCACGGCGGGGTTGAGATGGTGGCAGACCATCAGCATGTCGAGGTGTTCCTCGATCGTGTTGACGGTGTGGGGCCGCGTCGGGTTGGTGGAGGAGGGAAGGACGTTCGGCTCGCCGACGACGGTGATGATGTCGGGCGCGTGCCCGCCGCCCGCGCCCTCGGTGTGGTACGCGTGGATGCCGCGTCCGGCGATCGCGGCGAGGGTGTCGCCGACGAACCCGGCCTCGTTGAGGGTGTCGGTGTGGATGGCGACCTGGGCACCGGTCTCGTCGCAGACCGACAGACAGGCGTCGATGGCGGCCGGGGTGGCGCCCCAGTCCTCGTGGATCTTGAACCCGACGGCGCCCCCGCGCAGTTGGGCGAACATCGCGTCGCGCGAGACGGTATTGCCCTTGCCGAGCAGGCCGACGTTGACCGGCAGCCCTTCCATGCCCTCCAGGGTGCGGGCGGTGTGCCAGGCGCCGGGGGTGACGGTCGTGGCCTTGGAGCCCTCGGCGGGCCCGGTGCCGCCGCCGACGAGGGTGGTGATGCCCGAGGCGAGGGCCTCGTCGACGATCTGCGGGCAGATGAAGTGGACGTGTGCGTCGATGGCGCCGGCGGTGAGGATCTTGCCGTTGCCCGCGATGATCTCCGTCTCGGGGCCGATCACCAGATCGGGGTGTACGCCGTCCATGGTGTCGGGGTTGCCGGCCTTGCCGAGCGCGGTGACGCGGCCGTCACGGATACCGATGTCGGCCTTGACGACGCCCCAGTGGTCGAGGACGAGCGCACCGGTGATGACCGTGTCGGGGGCGCCTTCCGCACGGGTGGTCAGGGCCTGGCCCATGGACTCGCGGATGACCTTGCCCCCGCCGAAGACGGCCTCGTCGCCGGAGCGGCCGGGCCCGCCGGACAGATCGCGCTCGATCTCGACGACGAGCGAGGTGTCGGCGAGCCGGATGCGGTCGCCGGCGGTGGGGCCGAACAGGTCGGCGTAGGCGGCGCGGGAGAGCTCAAGCATCGAGGGGGCCTCCTGTGGCCGAGCGGAGTCCGGCGACCACGCGCCTGCCGCTGATGGGTACGAGGGCGACATCGACGGGGATACCGGGCTCGAAGCGCACGGCGGTGCCCGCTGCGATGTCGAGGCGCTTGCCGCGTGCGGCCTCGCGGTCGAACTCCAAGCCCGGGTTGGCCTCGGCGAAGTGGTAGTGGGAACCGACCTGGACGGGCCGGTCGGCGGCGTTGAGGACGGTCAGCCGGGTCACTTCGGCGCCCTCGTTGACGGGCACGGGCTCCTCGGCGTAGAGGATCTCTCCGGGAATCATGGCGTCCTCCTCGTCAGGCTATGGGCTCGTGGACGGTGACGAGCTTGGTGCCGTCAGGGAAGGTGGCCTCGACCTGGACGTCGTGGATCATCTCGGGGATCCCGTCCATGACGTCGCCGCGGGTGAGGACCGTGCGTCCGGAATTCATCAGCTCCGCGACGCTGCGCCCGTCACGCGCGCCCTCCAGGACGTGCACGGTGATCAGCGCGATGGCCTCGGGGTGGTTGAGGCGCAGCCCCCGGTCCTTGCGCCGCTGCGCCACGTCGGCCGCCACGTGAATGAGCAGCCGCTCCTGCTCGTGCGGGGTCAATTGCATACTCTCCACCTCACGTCGTCGCGCCGGGGCCGGGACTGCCCACTTCACTCGCGGCGACACACACGCCAGGTAGATGTATCACACACGTGAAACGGGTGCCCCAACTGCCCCGGAGGCTGCTGGTGCCCCAACTGCCTCGGAGGTCGAGGTCGCGCCGATTCAGCGGGGTAAATCCCCCGAGGCGGACTCCCCGGCCACCTCGCCACCGACCCGGCCCGCCCCGGCCGTCGCCCCCGCGGGATACCTCTCCGCCCGACGTAACCCGCTGTCCATTACCTGCTCTTGACGGGGCATCACCACGGCACCAGTCTCATGTCCGCGTCACATGATTCCGCCGCTCCGGGCGACCCCTCACCCACCCCCCCCATTTCAGCATCGGAGCCCACAGTGATACGCAGACATCAGCCGATACGCAGGCACCTGTCGGTACACGGACACCAGCGCCGCGCGGCCCTGGCCGCCTCGGTGAGCGCGGTACTCGCCCTCACCCTCCTCTCCGCCAGCGGGGCGCAGGCCAGTCCGGACCGTACCGGCGCGGCGGCCGAGGCCCCGGACATATCCGTGGCCGACGTCCAGCAGGACCTCAAGGACCTCCAGGTGCTCGCCGCGGCCAACGGCGGCAACCGGGCACACGGCAGGCCCGGGTACCGTGCCTCGCTCGACTACCTGAAGAAGAAACTGGACACGGCCGGTTTCACGACCAGCATCCAGAGCTTCACCAGCGGCGGCACCACCGGCTACAACCTGATCGCCGACTGGCCCAAGGGCGGCACCGGCAGCACCGTGATGACCGGGGCGCACCTGGACTCGGTGCGCTCCGGCCCCGGGATCAACGACAACGGTTCCGGGTCGGCCGGGATCCTGGAGACCGCGCTGGCCGTCGCCAAGGCGGACCTCGCCCCGGCCAGGCATCTGCGCTTCGCCTGGTGGGGCGCCGAGGAGCAGGGCATGGTCGGCTCCCGGAACTACGTCAACAGCCTCCCCCAGAGCGAGTTGGGGAAGATCGACGCGTATCTGAACTTCGACATGATCGGCTCACCGAACGCGGGTCACTTCGTCTACAACGACGACGCGTCCATCGAGGCCGTCTTCAAGGATTGGTTCGCCGCCAAGGGCGTGGCGACGGAGCCCTCCACGGAGACGGCCGGGCGAAGCGACCACGCCTCGTTCAAGGACGCGGGCGTCACCGTCGGCGGCAGCTTCACCGGGGCCGGGGCCATCAAGACCCAGGCGCAGGCGCGCAAGTGGGGCGGCACGGCGGGCAGGGCGTACGACCAGTGCTACCACTCGGCATGCGACACCACCACGAACATCGACGCGAAGGCGCTCGACCTGCACAGTGACGCGGTCGCCCACGCCGTCTGGCAGCTCAGCTCCTGAGTCACCGCCCCGAGGGGCTCAGCTCTCCCGGCCCGGCCGCCGGTCACCCGCGGCCGGGCCGTGGTGTTCCGCGGCGATGCCGAAACGCCGCCGCTCCCGTTCGCCCGCAGCGGAGCCCCGCTCGCGGAAGCCGGAGACGGTGCTGATGACCTCCTCCTGTTCCCGCTCCTCCTGAGCGTCGAGTCGCTCCAGGTCAGCGGCGGATACGAGCCCCACGAGCGGCTTGCCGTGCCGGGTGACCACGACGCGCTCACCGCCGTAGACGACGCGGTTGATCAGGTCGGCCAGTTCGGCCCGGGCTTGCGTCACCGGAATCTCGTAAGCCATGCTCCCCAGCATACGTTCCGTACGTCCTGTACATTTTTTACTGACGTGCGGCTCAGTCGCGAGCGCTCAAGGCGTCGCGGCACCCGAGACTGTGGAGAGCGATACCGATGCGGAATCAGCCGACAGCCCGCTACGTTCTGCCCGAGTTCACCGAGCGCACGAGCAGTGGCCTGCGCACGATGGACCCGTATTCCAAGCTCATGGCGGAGCGGATCGTCTTCCTGGGCACCCAGATCGACGACACGTCCGCCAACGATGTGATGGCGCAGTTCATCCACCTCGAACACAGCGCACCCGACCAGGACATCTCGCTGTACATCAACTCCCCCGGCGGCTCCTTCACCGCGATGACCGCGATCTACGACACGATGCGGTTCATCAGCTGCGACGTGGAGACGGTCTGCCTGGGGCAGGCGGCCTCGGCCGCCTCGGTGCTGCTGGCCGCCGGGGCCCCGGGCAAGCGGCTGGCGCTGCCGGGCGCACGCGTGCTCATCCACCAGCCCTCGATCCACGAGCCGGTACAGGGGCAGGCCGACGACCTGGAGATCCAGGCCCGGGAAATGCTGCGCACCCGCGAACTGCTGGAGGAGCTGTACGAACGGCACACCGGACAGCCCAGGAACAAGGTCAGCGCGGACATCGAGCGCGACAAGATCTTCGACGCCGAACAGGCCCTCGCCTACGGGCTGATCGACCGGATCACCACCAGCCGCAAGCCCGGCGCGGCCACCTCGCGGGTCTGAGGCGGGGGCGATCCGGATGATGCCGCCCGAACTGCCGCCGCTGCCCGCGCTGACACGTGCCGAATGCGAGGTGGTGGACGCCTACTTGGACGTGATCGACCTGCTGGCCAGGATCAACCCGGCGCGCGGGCACGACACATACCGGGGACTTCGCGCCGCTCAGGGGCTGGTCGGCAAGGCGGCCGTGCTGCGGGACGCGCTGACCTTGATGCACGAGCGGGGCGAGAGCCAGGTGCACGCACCCACCCTCGCGCGGGCCCTGCGCGTCCTGGACGGGGAGCGGCGGGCCGCGCTCGTGGGGCTGCCGGAGGCCGGGCCGGGAGACAAGACCCGCTGAACGGCGGGGCGTACGCGGGGAGTGGGCCGGGGCCGACGGGCTACCCGTCCGGCATGGACGACACCCGGAACGAGACGCCGCTGGAGCGCGCCGATCGCAACTTCGCCGAGCTGCTCCAGGAGTTGCGCGTGCTCCAGACAGGCGTGCAGATCCTCTTCGCCTTTCTGCTGACCCTCGCCTTCACCCCCCGCTTCCCCTCGCTGGATTCGGTGCAGCGCGGAATCTATGTGGTGACGCTGCTTCTCGCGGTCTGCGCCGCGATGCTGCTGATCGCCCCCGCGGCCGTGCACCGGGTGCTGTTCGGACGCGGCGTCAAGCGGCTGATCGTGGAGGTTTCGGCGCGGCTGGCCGGGTGCGGGATGAGCCTGCTCGCGCTGGCGTTCACCGGCTCCGTGCTGCTGATCGGCGACGTCGTGGTGGGGCGGGCCGCCGGGTTCGCCGTGGCGGGCGGGGTGCTGGCGGGGTGCGTGGGGCTGTGGGCCGCGATGCCGTGGCGGCTGCGCAGACGCTCGGCGCGCCGCTGGTGAGCCGGGCCTGGCCGGAGCGGGCCGTTGGTCAACCCAGGGGGACGGGGATCCAGGGCAGGGTGACCCGGACCGTCTTGCCGCCGTCGCGGACGGGCGTGATGGCCAGCCTGCCGCCTGCCTCGGAGGTGAGGGCGCCGATGATGAGGAGGCCGCGGCCGTTGTCCTGCCGTACGCCCGCGGGGAGCCGCTGCGGGGCGCGCGGATCGCTGTCGGTCACGCCGAGGCTCAGCTGTTCGACGCCCTCGCGGCGCAGCTCCACGGTGAAGGTCGGGGACTGGCCCCTGGTGTGCTGCACGGCGTTGGTCGCCAGCTCCGAGACGATCAGGCGCAGGGATTCCACCGTTTCGGCGCCGTCGCCGACGCCCCACTCGTGGAGTACGTCGGTGACGTATCTGCGTGCCGCTGTGACCGAGGCGGGCGCGCTCGGCAGGGTGATGGTCGCTTCCTGGTGGTCTGCCATGGCCAGGCCATCCCTTTCCCGCCGGGGCCGGTGCTCCGTCGCGCGGCGGCAAGCTGCTTGAGGAGACGGAGGGCCCGGATCGCCGCTGCGCGACAGAGTGCCATCCCCCGTGCCGCCGCGCGCGCGAACCCGGCGTTGTGCATATATCTGTCGCTCGAAGCGGTGAACTCGGCGGGGCAAGCGCACATTGGGACACCGAAAGCCCGGTTCCGTTCCGATGCGGGGGCCGGGGGTGGTAACCGTGCGGGGCGGTCGGGAGCCGGAGGCAGCCACTGGGCCGGGGACGGACGGGGAGCGGAGGGGGCAGCGGAGGGCGGGGCGATGCGACACGCTCCTGCGGTGCGGCGCAAGAAGCTGGGGGCCGAGCTGCGGAGGCTGCGGAACAGCGCCGGGGTGACGAGCCGGGAGGCGGCCTTACTCGTGGGCTGGCACCAGTCGAAGGTGAGCAGGATCGAGACGGGCCGCAGCGGCATCAAGCTCCAGGACCTCTCGCGGCTCCTGGCCGCGTACGGCGTCACGGATCCGGAGCTGTGCGCGCTGCTGACCGCACTGGCCGGCGCCGACGCGCTCGCCACGGATCTTGGCCCCGGGCCTGGTCCGAGCCCCGCGTCCGGCGGGCGGCGGGCCGGGAGTGCGGGAGGTGTGCGGCGGAAGGTTCGACGGGGGGCGGCCGGAAGAGGCCAACGGGGGCAGCCGGCGAGGTTCAACAGGCGACCGGGGAACGGCAGAACGCGAACCAGCACGGCACGACGCGGCACAACGGACACAAGGCAGCACGCACACCCCGGTACAAAGCAGCACGGCGCAGCACGGCACAGCCCCGCACAGCGCGGCATCGCACGAACCCCGCACAGGTTCAACGGGCGGCCGGCGCGGTGGCGATCACCGTGCCGGCCGCCTTCGCGAGCGCGTTCACGGTCAGATCGCCGCGCGCCGTCAGCCGCAGCCGGGAGATGCCGTCGGGCACCGAGGGCGGCCGGAAGCAGCCCACCCGCACCCCGGCGGCCCGGCAGTCGGCGGCCCAGCGCACGGCCGCCTCCGGCGAGGGCGCCCGCACCGAGACGACGGCGGCGTCCGGGCGCGTGGCCTCCAGACCGGCAGCCCTCAGCCGCTCGTAGAGCGCGGTCGCCGCCGCGCGGACATGCCCGGCCCGTTCCGGCTCGCGGCGCAGCAGCCGCAGGGCCGCCAGCGCGCCTCCGACAGCCGCGGGCGCCAGGCCGGTATCGAAGATGAACGTGCGCGCGGTATTGACCAGATGGGCGATCACCGGCGCCGGCCCGAGCACGGCACCGCCCTGGCTGCCCAGGGACTTGGAGAGGGTGACGGTGGCGACCGTGCCCGGCGTCCCCGCGAGACCGGCCGCGTGCACGGCGCCCCGGCCGCCCTCGCCGGCCACGCCGAGTCCGTGCGCGTCATCGACGAGCAGCCCGGCGCCCGCACCCCGGCACACCCCGGCGAGCGCCGTGAGCGGTGCCGCGTCCCCGTCCACGGAGAAGACCGAGTCGGTGACGGCGAGCGCCGGCCCGGTCCCCCGGTGGCCGTCGAGGGCCTT
The DNA here is from genome assembly GCF_039532135.1 of Streptomyces axinellae. Classification (NCBI taxonomy): domain Bacteria; kingdom Bacillati; phylum Actinomycetota; class Actinomycetes; order Kitasatosporales; family Streptomycetaceae; genus Streptomyces; species Streptomyces axinellae. The sequence goes on along the minus strand of NZ_BAAARJ010000012.1, from coordinate 63,250 downwards.
GGCCACGGATTCCGGGTCGGCGTGCGCGGCGACGGCAGTGGGGGCGCGGGAGAGGCGGCAGCCGTCGATGAGGGAGGCGTGGTTGTACGCGTCCGAGACGATCAGCCCGTCATGCGCGGTGAGCGCGGTGACGGCGGCGAGGTTGGCGGCGTACCCGGAAGACAGCACGAGGGCCGCCTCGAAACCGCAGAACTCCGCCAGTTCCGCCTCCAGCCGGGCGTGCAGTGCGGTGGAGCCGGTCACCAGCCGCGAGCCGCTCGCGCCCGCGCCCCAGCGCATGGCGGCTTCGGCGGCAGCCGAGGTGACCTCGGGGTGCCGGGTGAGGCCGAGGTAGTCGTTCCCGGCCAGGTCGAGCAGTCCGCAGGTGGCGGCGCGGGGCAGCACGGTGCGCAACAGGCCGGCGGCGCGACGGGTTTCGAGCGCCGTCACGGTCCACGCGAAGGGGTCCTGGGGCATGGCTGCTCTCTTCACTTTGTTTGTGGGCAGTGCATAGAAGCTAACGTCCCATACCCGGGCGTGATGTACGCCAACATCCACATCTCGCTCCAGTGGCCTTGTAGGCTTCCTCCATTACCCCGCACGGTGCCATGGGCAAGGATCGTGTCCATGGACGACCTGTTGAAGACGCTGGTGGACAAGGGGCTGCGGCGCGAGACGCCGACGCGGGAAGAGGCGCTGGCCGTACTGCGCACCTGTGACGACGAACTGCTCGATGTGGTCGCGGCGGCGGGGCGGGTGCGCCGTCGGTGGTTCGGCCGGCGCGTGAAGCTGAACTATCTGGTCAACCTCAAGTCCGGGCTGTGCCCCGAGGACTGCTCGTACTGCTCGCAGCGGCTCGGCGCGGACACCGGGATCCTCACCTACACCTGGCTCAAGCCCCAGCAGGCCGCCGATGCCGCCTCCGCCGGGGTGCGGGGCGGGGCGAAGCGCGTGTGCGTGGTGGCCAGCGGACGCGGCCCGACCGACCGCGATGTGGCCCGGGTCTCGGAGACGATCTCCGCCATCAAGGAGAGCAACGAGGGGGTGGAGGTCTGCGCCTGCCTCGGGCTGCTCAAGGAGGGGCAGGCCGGGCGGCTGCGGGAGGCGGGCGCCGACGCCTACAACCACAACCTCAACACCTCGCAGGCGGCATACGGCGACATCTGCACCACCCACGAGTACGCGGACCGGGTGGAGACCGTGGAGCGGGCGCGGGAGGCGGGCCTCTCGCCCTGCTCGGGGCTGATCGCGGGGATGGGCGAGAGCGACGAGGACCTGGTCGATGTGGTGCTGGCGCTGCGTGAGCTGGACGCGGACTCGGTGCCGGTCAACTTCCTGATCCCGTTCGAGGGCACCCCGCTGGGCCAGGAGTGGAACCTGACGCCGCATCAGGCGCTGCGCATCCTGGCGATGGTGCGGTTCCTGTGCCCGGACATCGAGGTGCGGCTCGCGGGCGGACGCGAGGTGCATCTGCGCTCGCTCCAGCCACTGGCCCTGCACCTGGCCAACTCCATGTTCCTGGGCGACTACCTCACCAGCGAGGGCCAGGCGGGCCAGGCCGACCTGGACATGATCGCCGATGCCGGCTTCGTCGTCGAAGGCGCCGGGGAGGCCACACTTCCGGCACACCGGCGCCAGGAGCGGGCCCACGAGCGAGTCGCCGTACGCCTGCGCGGTGCGGGAACGGAGCTGCCGCCGAATGCCTGAGCACACCCTGGCACCGTCACCCGGACGGCATCCGGGCACGGAGGCGGGCATGGAGCCGGACGCCGTGCTGGCGCTGGACCGGCGGCACGTGTGGCACCCGTACGGGCCGATGCCCGGGACGCTCGAGCCGCTGGTGGTGGAGTCGGCCCAGGGGGTGCGACTGCGGCTGGCGCGGCCCGCGTTCGGGCAGCGGGAACTGGTGGACGGCATGTCCTCGTGGTGGTCGGCCGTCCACGGCTACAACCACCCCGTGCTCAACGAGGCGGCACGCGAGCAGCTCGGCCGGATGAGCCATGTGATGTTCGGCGGGCTCACCCACGAGCCCGCCGTGCGGCTGGCCGCCACCTTGGCCGAGATCTCCCCCGGCGGCCTTGAGCATGTGTTCCTCTCGGACTCGGGTTCGGTCGCGGTCGAGGTCGCCGTCAAGATGTGCCTGCAGCACTGGCGTTCGCTGGGGCGGCCCGAGAAGCGGCGGCTGCTGACGTGGCGCGGCGGCTACCACGGCGACACCTGGCACCCGATGTCCGTGTGCGACCCGGACGGCGGCATGCACCACCTGTGGTCGGGCGCCCTGCCCGTCCAGGTGTTCGCGCAGGCACCGCCCGCGGGCTTCGACGCCGGACCGGACCCGGACTACCTCCGGGAGCTGGATGAGCTGATCGGCCGGCACGCGCACGAGCTGGCCGCCGTCATCGTCGAGCCCGTGGTGCAGGGTGCCGGCGGGATGCGGTTCCACTCCCCCGCCTATGTGCGGGCGCTGCGCGAGGCGTGCGACGCGCACGATGTGCTGCTGGTGCTGGACGAGATCGCCACCGGATTCGGGCGCACCGGCTCGCTGTTCGCCGCCGGGCACGCCGGGACCGCCCCGGATGTGATGTGCGTGGGCAAGGCGCTGACCGGCGGCTATGTGTCGATGGCGGCGACGTTGTGCACGCCACGCGTGGCGGAGGGGATCGCGCGCGGCAGCGTGCCCGTGCTGGCGCACGGGCCGACCTTCATGGGCAACCCGCTGGCCGCGTCCTTGGCCAACGCCTCGATCGGCCTGCTGCTCTCCCAGGACTGGCGGTCCGAGGTCGAGCGGGTCGGCAGCGGCCTGCGCGCCGGCCTGGCCCCGGCCGCCGCGCTGCCCGGAGTGCGGGAGGTGAGCGTGCTGGGCGCGATCGGTGTCCTGCGCCTCGACCACGAGGTGGACATGACGGCCGCCACTCGCGCCGCCGTGGAGACCGGCGTGTGGCTGCGGCCCTTCCGCGACACGGTGTACGCGATGCCGCCGTACATCACCCCGGACGAGGATGTCGCACGGATCGCCGCCGCCCTGTGCGCGGCGGCAAGGGAAGGATGAGGCCGGGCATGACGTGGACGGCCGGAATGCCTGAAGTGCCGGGGGGTGAAGGAGTGCGCGGGGTGCTCGTCGTGTCGGGGACGGGAACGGGGATCGGCAAGACGGTGGTCACGGCAGCCGTGGCGGCCTGCGCGCTGCGGACCGGCCGTTCGGTGGCGGTCCTCAAGCCGGCCCAGACCGGCGTCGGCGCGGACGAGCCCGGCGACGTGGCCCGGGTACGGCAACTGACCGGGGCCGACAGCCTCCCGGGGCTGCCCGGCCCCTGGGTCACCGGCACGGAACTGGCCCGGTACCCCGATCCGTTGGCGCCCGCGACGGCGGCGGAGCGCTCCGGCAGGCCCGCTGTGCGGCCCGGACAGATCGCGGAGGCGGCCGAGAAGCTCGCCGTGACACACGACCTGGTGCTGGTCGAGGGCGCGGGCGGCCTCCTGGTGCGGTTCGACGCGGCGGGCGCCACGCTGGCGGACGCCGCCCGTCTGCTGGCGGCACCCGTGCTCGTGGTCACCGAGCCGGGGCTGGGCACGCTCAACGTCACCGAGCTCACGGCAGAGGCACTGCGGACCCGGCGCATCGACTGCGCCGGACTGGTGATCGGCAGGATGCCGGCCAGGCCGGACCTGGCGACGCGCTGCAACCTCACCGATCTGCCGAGGACTTCGGGGCTCCCGGTGGTGGGCACGGTCCCGGACGGCGCCGGCGCTCTGGGACCCGAGGACTTCCGTTCGGCCGCCCCGGGCTGGCTGGCAACGGAGCTGGGCGGCGTATGGCGGGCCCCGCGGGAGCGAGCGCACTCCCCGGCGGACGGCTCCCGGGCCTGACGGACACCGTAGGCGGGTCCGCCGTCCGCCAGTCACCAGACACCAGTCATCGGCTCAGCGGCGACCGCCCGGCGGCCCTGCGGCCCTGCGGCCCTGCGGCCCGGGGTCACCGTGCGCCGGTCCGAGGCCCCTCGCCCGACGGTCCGTGGGCCACCGCGTACCGGTCCGAGGGCCGCCGCACGATAATCCGTACGGCGGAAGCGCACCCGTGGGAGCTTGGCCCGGGCGCGGGTGCGCGGCAGGCTGGCGGGGATACGCGCCCGCCCGTGGTCACAGGCGGGCCACCCCACGCAGAAGGAGAGGCCATGCCCGCCAAGTCCGGGATCCCGCCGCGCGATGCCGTACGGCATCCGCTGTTCGCACGCTGCTACGCCCGGCTGAGCGTGTTCAATGACGAGCGCGGCGGAGTGGCAGCGCACCGGGACGCGCTGCTGGCAGGGCTTTCCGGCCGGGTGATCGAGATCGGCGCAGGGAACGGGCTCAACTTCGCGCGCTATCCGGAGACGGTCTGCGAGGTGGTGGCGGTCGAACCGGAGCGCCACATGCGGCAGTTGGCGGCGGAGGCCGCGCTGCGGGCGAAAGTGCCGGTGGACCTGCTGCCGGGCACGGCCGAGGAACTGCCGATGGCGGACTCCTCGTTCGACGCCGCGGTGGTCTCCCTGGTGCTGTGCTCGCTGCGGGATGTGCCGCGCGCGCTCGCCGAGCTGCGCAGGGTCCTGCGGCCGGGCGGTGAACTGCGCTTCTTCGAGCACGGGGTGGCCGAGGGGCGCCCCGGAATGGCGGCGGTGCAGCGGCTGGTGGACAAGACGGTGTGGCCCCGGCTGTTCGGCGGCTGCCACACGGGGCGCGATCCGCTGGCGGACATCACCGAAGCGGGCTTCGCGGCGCCCGACTTCACCCGGGTGCTGGTCCCCGAACAGGGCCCGGCCCTGCCGCACTCCTTCCACGTACTGGGCAGCGCCCGCAGCCACTGAGCAGCCCGTGCCGGATCGGGCGACGGGCGCTCAGACCTTGTAGCGGCGCAACGCTGGTACCAAGGCCAGGGCCAGCGTCAGCAGGACGACGAGCACGCCACCGCCCGCGATGGCCGTGCGCGGTCCCAGGGCGGCCCCGATGGATCCGTGCAGCGCGTCCGCCAGGCGCGGGCCTCCGGCGACCACGACCGTGAAGACACCCTGGAGCCGGCCGCGCATCGCGTCGGTCGCGGCCGACAGCAAAATGGCCTGGCGGAAGACCATGGAGACCATGTCGGCCACCCCCGCGGCGACGAGGAAGGCCAGCGCCGGCCACAGGGCGGCGCTGAGGCCGAACCCGGTGATGGACACGCCCCAGGCCGCGACCGCGCACAGCACCATGAGGCCGTGCCGTCGCGCGTGGGAGAACGTGCCGGACATCAGCCCGCCCAGCACAGCCCCGACCGGGATGGCGGCGAACAGCAGCCCGAGTGCGAACCCCGTACCCCAGGGGGCGAACGTCTCCGAGGCGAGCTGCGGGAACAGGGCCCGGGGCATGCCGAAGACCATGGCGATGACGTCCGCCACGAACGACAGCAGCAGCACCTTGTGCCGCGACAAGTAGCGGAACCCCGCCGCGATCTCGCGCCATCCCGAGCGTGGCCGGCCGGATGTGGTGTCGGCCCCGGGCCCGGTCAGCGGGGGCAGGGCGGGCAGCCGCCAGTCGGCCCACACGGCGGCGCACAGGGCCACCGAGTCGAGGAGGTACAGCTCGGCCAGGCCGATCAGCGGGATCAGCGCACCGGCCAGCAGCGGCCCGACGAGCATGCCCGTCTGCGAGACGGTCGAGCCCAGCGCGTTGGCGGCGGGCACCTCCCCCGCGGGGACCAGGCGGGGTATGGAGGCGGTGCGTGTGGGCGAGCCCAGCCCGAAGAACGCCTGTTGCACCGCGAGCAGCACCATCAGCACCGGCACCGAGTCCAGCCCGGCCAGGGCCTGGGCCCACAGCAGCACCGAGGTGACGGCGAGACCGGTGTCGGTGATCAGCAGCAGCCTGCGCCGGTCCATCCGGTCGGCGACTGCGCCGCCCCAGACCGCGAAGACGATCAGCGGCAACAGCCCGGCGAGACCCGCGTAGCCGACCCACGCCGAGGAGCCGGTGATGTCGTAGACCTGCTTGGGCACGGCGACGGCGGTCAGCTGGCTGCCCACCGAGGTGGCGATGGTCGAGCACCACATACGGCGATAGGCCGGCCGCCGCAGCGGGCGGGTGTCCATCGACCAGCGGCGCCACCTGCCCGGCGTCCGCTCACGTCCGCGCTCGCGCGGGTCTTCGGGCGCCGCGCGCTGCGGTGGGACGGTGCTGTCGTCGGGCCTGCTCTTCCTGGTGTCCACGGCTGTCCTGGGGTGGCGGCGGGTCGGGGTGCGGGTGCTCCCTGGTCACAGGAGATCACGCCCCTGTGACACAGCCACCCGGAGCACGGGCGGTGGCCCGCGGTCTGCCGGAGGGGCCTGGTGCTGGCTAGTCTGCGGAGCAACTGCCGTGGGACAACAGGAGGCTCGTATGCCACGCCCGTTCCGCTTCGCCGTCAACATGATCGGTTTCGCCGACGGCCGGCACTTCCGCGACCGCTGCCGCCTCGCCGAGCAGCGGGGCTACGACGCGATCCTGGTTCCCGATCACCTGGGCATGCCCGCTCCCTTCCCGGCGCTGGTCGCCGCCGCGCAGGTGACCGAACGGGCAAGGCTGGGCACCTTCGTGCTCAACGCGGGCTTCTGGAACCCCGCGCTGCTGGCCCGTGAGGCGGCCACCTGCGACCAGCTCACCGGCGGGCGGCTCGAACTGGGCCTGGGCGCGGGCTATATGAAGGACGAGCACGACGCGGCGGGGCTGCCGTTCGCCTCCCCCGGCGGCCGGGTGGCCCACCTGGAGCACACCGTCGTGGAGGTCAGGCGGCTGCTGGCCGACCCCGGGCAGGAGCCCGGGCCGCTCCAGGAGAAGGTGCCGGTCGTCCTCGGCGGCAACGGCGGGCGGGTGCTGCGCCTGGCGGCCCGGGAAGCCGACATCATGGCCTTCACCGGCGCCCGGCAGGCCCCCGGGAAACCCGAGGGGACGCTGGAGCTGATCTCCCCTTCGGAGCTTGAGCGGCGCACTTCCGCGTTCCGCGACCTGGCGGCCGAGGAGGGCCGCACCGTCGAACTCAACTACCTCGTCCAACTGGTCGCCGACGCCCCGGACCGGCGCGCGAAGGCGGGGGAACTCGCCCCGTACGCGCCGGACCTGAGCGAACGGGAACTGCTGGAGCATCCGGCGCTGCTGCTGGGCTCGCCCAAGGAGATGGCCGAGCAGCTGCGTGCGCACCGCGAGCGCTTCGGGCTGTCCTACTTCACCGTGCTGGACAAGAACCTGGAGGCGTTCGCTCCGGTGATCGAGGAGCTGGCGGGCGGTTGACGGGCCGGGCCCTCCCCCGCCCGCCAGATGAAACGCGCTGGTCACAGGCGCGCCGACCGTGTTGGGACGCGGCCATGAGTGAGCTTCGGATACGGCCCGCGGAGGAGGCGGACATCGACGGGGTGCCGACTTTCTGGAGCCGGGCGGCCTTTCTGGAGCCGGGCGGCGGAGAGGACGAGCGTCAGCGCCGACCGGAAGGGGGTGGCCCGGCTGATCGCGCGCGATCCGCATGCGCTGCTCTTGGCGGAACGTGCGGGGCGGATGGTGGGCACCGTGATCGTCGGCTTTGGGGGTACCTCCCGGACGAAGTCCAAGGGAGGGTGGCGGTGCTCGCTCCACCGGCTGGCGGTGCTGCCCGCGGAGCGCCACCGGGGCATCGCGCGGGCGCTGCCGGCGGCGGCCGAGGAGCGGTTCGCGGCGCTGGGCGGCCGGCGCGGTGACGCGATGGCGCTGGACCACGACGAGCGGGCGCACCGGATCCGGGAGGCGGCGGGCCACGCTCCCCGGCCGGAGTGGAGCCGCTGGGTCAAACCTGTGGCCAACACCTGACGGCGGCTCTCCCGGGGCCGCCGGGGGGCGCACGGGGCACAAGAGCGCACAAGCGCCGGGAACAAGCGGTGTGCCCTGGCCGTTTACGATGAACCACCCCGCGCCGGACCTGCCAGAGCAGGCCCGGCGCCGTCATCGGAACCGAAAGGTGTGAGCGTCCGCCCATGGGCGACCCTCCTAGTATCAGCCCCCGACACCGCGCGTGCTCGCGCTCCCTGCCCGATCATGGTGGGGAGGTGAAGGACCGATGACGGAAGTGCTCCTGCTGCTGGTGTCGCTGCTGCTCGCGCTGGCCTGTGGCGCGTTCGTCGCGGCGGAGTTCTCCTTGACCACGGTCGAGCGCAGCGAGTTGGAGCGGGCCGAGCAGCGCGGCGAGCGCGGTGCGCGCAGCGCGCTGGCGGCCGTACGCTCTCTCACCTTCCAGCTCTCCGGCGCGCAGCTGGGCATCACCGTCACCAATCTGGTCGTCGGCATGCTCGCCGAGCCGTCCATCTCGCGGCTGATCGCCGGACCGCTGCGTGCCGTCGGGGTGCCGTCCTCGGCCTCCACCACCGTCGCACTGGTGCTCGGCACGGCGCTGTCCACCGTGGTGCTGATGGTCGTGGGCGAGCTGGTGCCCAAGAACTGGGCGATCTCCAAGCCGCTCCCGGTGGCCAAGGCCGTGGCGACGCCGCAGCGCGTCTTCTCCGCGGCCTTCCGCCCGCTGATCCGCCACCTGAACAACACCGCCAACCGGATCCTGCTGCGGATGGGACTGGAGCCCACCGAGGAGCTGGCCTCGGCCCGCTCGCCGCAGGAGCTGGTGGCGCTGGCGCGGCACTCGGCGAAGGAGGGCGCGCTGGAGGAGGACACCGCGGACTTGTTCGTGCGCACCTTGCACCTGGCCGAGCTGACCGCGGAGAACGTGATGACCCCGCGCGTCCAGGTCACCTCGCTGGAGGTACAGGCCACGGCGGAGGATGTGGCGAACGCGACCCGCGCCACCGGCCTGTCCCGCTTCCCGGTCTACCGGGGCAGCCTGGACACGGTCGTCGGCATCGTCCGGATCAAGGACGTGCTGGCGGTCCCCGCCGACGAGCGGCGGCTGCGGCCGGTGACGGATCTGATGCGCGAGGCGCTGCTGGTGCCCGAGTCGTTGACCGTGGACCGGCTGCTGGACCAGCTCTCGGGCGGGGACCGCAGCATCGCGGTCGTCATCGACGAGTACGGCGGCACGGCGGGTGTCGTCACCCTGGAAGACATCATCGAGGAGGTCGTCGGCGAGGTCCGCGACGAGCACGACCCGCTGGAGACGCCGGACCTGGCACCGGCGGGCGAGGACGCGCGAGGCAGGCGGCGCTACGACGCCGACGGCGCCGCGCGCACCGACCAGCTGGAAGCCATCGGCCTGCGCGCGCCCGAGGGCCCCTACGAGACGCTCGCCGGGCTGATCGCCACCGAGCTGGGCCGTATCCCGGCCGAGGGCGACACGCTGGATGTCGCGGGCTGGCGGATCGAGGTGGCCGACGCGAGCGGCAGAAGAGCGGCCCACGTGCTGCTCACCGGCCCGGCGCCGGGGGACGACCCCGCTGAGGACGGGCCCGCGGCCGAGGGCACCAGAAGCGCCAGGGGCGCGAGCGAGGTCGGGGACTCCGGCCACGCCGGGGACGAGGGCGCAGGGCACGCAGGGCACGCAGGGCACGCAGACAACAGGGAGGCGCGCCGATGACCGCGGTACAGCTCTTGATCGGGCTGCTGACCCTGGTGGTCAACGCCTTCTTCGTCGGCGCCGAGTTCGCGCTCATCTCGGTGCGGCGCGCGCAGGTCGAGCCGCTCGCGGAGGCCGGTGACAAGCGGGCCCGCAAGGTGCTGTGGGGCCTGGAGCACGTGGCGGCGCTGCTGGCGGCGGCACAGCTGGGCATCACACTGTGCACGCTGGTGCTGGGTGTGGTCGCCGAGCCGGCGATCGCGCACCTGCTGGAGCCGGTCTTCCACGCGCTGAGCGTGCCCGAGGGCGCCATCCACCCCATCTCGTTCGTGATCGCGCTGGCGGTCTCGACGTACCTGCACATGCTGCTGGGCGAGATGGTGCCCAAGAACATCGCGCTGGCCGGCCCCGAGCGGGCGGCGCTGGTGCTGGGCCCGCCGCTGGTGGCGCTCACCCGGGCCCTGCGTCCGGTGATCTTCTCGATCAACGCGGTGGCGAACGCGCTGCTGAAGCTGTTGCGGGTCGAGCCCAAGAACGAGGTCGAGGCCGCGTTCTCGGACGACGATCTGGCACAGATGGTGGCCGACTCCAGCGAGGCCGGGCTGCTGGACGACCGCTCGACCGAGCGGCTGCGGGACGCGCTGGAGCTGGGCAGACGCCCGGTGGGCGATGTGGCGCAGCCGCTGGAGAAACTGGTCACGGCCCGCTGGGGGGCCACCCCGGAGAGCCTGGAGCGGCTGTCGGCCGACTCGGGCTACTCCCGCTTCCCCGTCGTGGACGACGACGGTCGGGTGCTGGGCTATCTCCACGTCAAGGACGCGCTGGACGCCTCACCGCGCGAGCAGCCCTTCCCGGTCACCGCGATGCGGCCGATCGCCCGGGTGCGCGCCTCGCTGCCCCTGGACGATGTACTGGGCGCGATGCGCTCCAGCGGCACGCACCTGGCGGCGGTGACCGGCGCCGACGGCCGGGCCACGGGCGTGGTGACCATGGAGGATGTGTTGCGGGAGTTGGTCGGCCAGACCTGATCCGCGCTCGTGTTCCCGTGCCCGGGGCGGCCATCGGCCGTTCCGGGCACAGGGCTATTCTGGTGTTTCGTGACCAGCGCAGCTTCCACCGGACCCATCCGTTCCTTCGTCGCTTTGGGTGACTCGTTCACCGAGGGGATGTCGGATCTCCTCCCCGACGGCGTCTACCGCGGCTGGGCCGACCTGCTGGCGGCCCGCCTGGCGGCCCGTCTGCCGACCTCGGAGCCGGATTTCCGCTACGCGAACCTCGCCGTGCGCGGCAAGCTCATCGGGCAGATCGTCCAGGACCAGGTCGCGCCCGCTGCCGCGATGGGTGCCGACCTGGTGACGCTGGTCGGCGGCCTCAACGACGTGCTGCGGCCCAACTGCGACACCCGGCGGGTGTGCGCGCTGCTGGAGGAGGCCGCGGGCAAGCTCGCGCCGTCGGCCGGGACACTCGTCCTGATGCGCAGCCCGGGGCGCAACGGCCCGGTGCTGGAGCGCTACCGGCCGCGGATGGAACAGCTCTTCGACTTCATCGACGAGTTGGCCGAGCGGCATGGCGCCCTCGTCGTCGACCTGTACGCCTCCGAGGCGCTGAGCGACCCGAGGATGTGGGCGGACGACCGGCTGCATCTGACCGACGAGGGGCACCGCAGGGTCGCCGAGGCGGTCTGGCAGCGACTGGGACTGCCGGCGGAAGCGGACTGGAACGCGCCGCTCCCGCCGTCCGAGCCGCCGTCCTGGGCGGCCAGGCGGGCGGCGGACGCGCGCTTCGCCAGGACCCATCTGCTGCCCTGGATAGGCCGTCGGCTCACGGGCCGGTCCACGGGGGACGGGCGGGCCTGCAAGCGGCCCGAGCTGGCCCCGCTGGCCTGCGGCGACACCCCTTAGCGCGGCCCCGTAGACTCGGGCGGCGTGACTGACAAGCCGCGTATCCCGAACGTCCTGGCGTCCCGCTACGCCTCCCCCGAACTGGTCCGTATCTGGTCTCCCGAGTCGAAGATCGTGCTGGAGCGGCGGCTGTGGCTCGCCGTACTGAAAGCGCAGCGGGACCTGGGCATCGCGGTGCCCGACGAGGCGGTGGCCGACTACGAGCGCGTGGCCGAGGACGTGGACCTGTCCTCGATCGCGGAGCGCGAGAAGGTCACCCGGCACGATGTGAAGGCCCGCATCGAGGAATTCAACGCGCTGGCCGGACACGAGCACGTGCACAAGGGAATGACCTCCCGGGACCTGACGGAGAACGTCGAGCAGCTGCAGATCCGGCTGTCCCTGGAGCTGGCCCGCGATCGCACGGTCGCGCTGCTGGTGCGGCTGGGCAAGCTGGCGGGCGAGCACGCCGAGTTGGTGATGGCGGGCCGTTCGCACAATGTCGCGGCGCAGGCCACCACCCTCGGCAAGCGCTTCGCGACCGGCGCCGACGAGCTGCTGGTCGCCTTCGCCCGGCTGGAGGAGCTGCTGCGCCGCTATCCGCTGCGCGGCGTCAAGGGTCCGGTCGGCACGGCGCAGGACATGCTGGACCTGCTGGGCGGCGGGCCCCAGGGCGCGGAGAAGCTCGCCGACCTGGAGCGCAGGGTCGCCGAACACCTCGGCTTCGGCCAGGTGTTCACCTCCGTGGGCCAGGTCTACCCGCGCTCGCTGGACCACGAGGTCCTCGGGGCCCTGGTGCAGCTGGGCGGGGCGCCCGCGTCGCTGGCCAAGACGATCCGGCTGATGGCCGGGCAGGAGCTGGTGACCGAGGGGTTCAAGGAGGGCCAGGTCGGCTCCTCCGCGATGCCGCACAAGATGAACACCCGCTCCTGCGAGCGGGTCAACGGGCTGATGGTGATCCTGCGCGGCTACGCCTCGATGGCCTCCGAGCTGGCGGGCGACCAGTGGAACGAGGGCGATGTGTCCTGCTCGGTGGTGCGCCGGGTCGCGCTGCCGGACGCGTTCTTCGCCTTCGACGGGATGCTGGAGACGTTCTTGACGGTGCTGGACGAGTTCGGCGCCTTCCCCGCCGTGGTCTCCCGCGAGCTGGACCGCTATCTGCCGTTCCTGGCCACGACGAAGGTCTTGATGGCCGCCGTGCGGGCCGGGGTGGGCCGCGAGACGGCGCACGAGACGATCAAGGAGCACGCGGTGGCCTCGGCGCTGGCCATGCGCCAGGGCGCTGAGCACAACGAACTGCTGGACCGGCTGGCCGCCGATATCCGCATCCCGCTGGACCGGGAGGCGCTGGGCGCGCTGATGGACGACCGGCTGTCCTTCACCGGCGCCGCCGCGGCGCAGACGGCCGAGGTCGTGGCGCGCGTCGAGGAGGTCGCCAAGACCCATCCGAAGGCCGCGGCGTACGCGCCGGGGGCGATCCTCTGACGCGGCGCTTCACCGGGGAGGAACTGGCGGCGGCGCGCGACCGGCTGGTGCCGGACGTGGCGGCCCCGGGGCTGCGGGTCCTGTTCTGCGGCATCAACCCGGGGCTCCTTTCCGCCGCCGGCGGCCACCACTTCGCCCGGCCGGGCAACAGTCCCCCAGACTTCGTCCGGGAGGTGCCCCAGGCCCGCGCTGCACGCCTCCGGCTTCACTCCCCGCAAGCCGGCGCCCGAGGAGGAGCGGGAGCTGCTGTCCTACGGACTGGGCATCACCAACGTCGTCGCACGGGCCACGGCGCGCGCTGATGAGCTGTCGCCCGGGGAGTTCACCGAGGGCGGCCGGCTGCTGGAGGAAAAGGTGGCGCGGCTGCGTCCGAGGCGGCTCGCGGTGCTGGGGATCACGGCCTACCGGGCGGCATTCGGCGAGCGGAAGGCGGCGGTGGGCCCGCAGGAGCGGCTGATAGGCGGCTTCCGGGTGTGGCTGCTGCCCAACCCCAGCGGGCTCAACGCGCACTTTCCGCCGCCCCGGCTGGCCGAGGAGTTCGCCCGGCTGCGGGAGGCCGTCTCGGACGCGGAGCAACAGGAGTGAGCGGGCCCTGCGGTGCCGTCACAGCCCCGCCCCCGAGACGCCCCCCGGGCGGGATCCGGACGAGGGTGACCAGGGCCAGGGCCTGCCCTCCTCCCCTGCTCCGGCGAGCAGTTGCAGCGGTCCGCCCTCTCCCCAGCGGGCCACGCCTATGCCCGTCCAGCGGCCTTGGACGCTCCAGACGCTCAGTTCGGCGACATGCCCGCACAAGGCACGCTCCGGCTCCGGCACTTCGCGGCCCTCGGCCGTGGCGACCAGGTGCCCGGTGAGGTCCACCGTCTCCGCCGGGCCCCAGCGCCGGGACAGCAGCGCGGCGAGCGCTTCGTACTCGGCCTGGAATTCCCGCTCGGTCCCCAGCACGTCGGCCGCGTCGTCGTCGGGGCCGGTATGGCTCGTGCGTAATTCCGCGACGCCCGGCCCGGACTGTGCGCGCAGGCGGTCGAGAGCGGCGAGGTGGTGCGTGAGGAACATGCCACCAGTCAACCTCCCAGCACTGACAGCGGGTTGGCGCGGGGGCCCGCCGGTGTGACTTAGCGCCGTAGTTGGCGAGTCTGAGCGCCGTAGTTGGCGGGCAGGGCAGCGCCAGGACCATGGCCCTGCTCTGGATTCGGGCGAAATCGGCAATCGCGTGTTTCGTGAGCGCTGTGCTGGGTGCATGGGGCCGTCAGTCAGTACCTGCGAGGTCGAGCAGCGGCTGTTGGCTGGCGGTACACCGTGGTCACCGGAGGGGCGGTGCTTCTCGGCCGACGCGAAAGCATCGGTTGGCGACTCGGGTGGGAACCGGCGGCCTCCGGGCCGCGTTTTTCTGGGCGTGACGGAATCGCCCGGCCTCTCCCGCCCTGACAACTGCGCGAGCTTCGACGGCGACGAAGAGTCCCTGCGGCCTGGTCCACTATGGCGCCATGCCTTGTGGGCGGCGGGCCTCACCATCCTCGGGGTCGGCCTGGGCTGGGCAGACGCGTCGTACCGTTTCGGCCCCGACGAGTACGGGATGCCGCTCGCCGTTTCGGGGCAGGTGCGGCTGTACCTGGTGGCCTGGAGCGTGACCGGTCTGACGGCGGCAGCCGCGCTGCGGGCTGTCGCCGCCAGGGTTCCGCTCATCGGGCCGGATGTGCTCGTACTCATACTCACCTTCATGGGCACCCGGCTCTCACTGGGCTTTCGGCCGGAGCCGCCGGTGCTGGGTGCCTCGGCCGCAGCCGCACTGACGGCAGTGTTCATATGGTGCGCCCTTGCGCTGCGCCGCGGCTTTCGTGGCTACCGCGGGCGGCGAGCTACTTCTGGCGGGCGAGGGGGCGGGTAAGCAGGGGATCCGCACACCCGACCGTCGGCGAAGCTCCAGGTCAGCTAATTTCGTCGGTTGGCCAGGCCGAAGCCGCACCCGCACGCCCGCCAAGTACAACGCTCAGGACCCGCCAACTGAAGCGCTCACTCGCCGACTACGGCGCTCACTCACAGCCGGGCGGTCGCGACGGCTGCCGGGCCTGCCCCTGAAGGACACTCGCCGTGATCGCCGGGAGCGGTTACGATCCGCCCACGCGATACGGAGGGAGGCGGACGTTGGGGAGGCTCACCGGAAGGGACCCGTCCTTGCTGCGGCGGATCAATTCCACGGTCGTGCTGCGGACGTTGCGCGGTTCCGCCACCTCCTCGCCGCTGACCTTGACCGAGTTGGTGCACGCCACCGAGCTGTCCCGGCCGACGGTCGAGGGTGTGGTCGAGGGACTCATCGAATCGGGCCTGGTCGCCGAGGCGGAGGACGAGCCCGCGCACATACGCGGCTCGGCCCGGCGGGGCCGCCCGGCCAGGCGCTTCCGCTTCCGCGCCGAGGCGGGCCACCTGCTGGGCGTGGAGATCGGCCCGCACCGGGTGGCCGCCGTGCTCTCGGATCTGACGGGCCGTATCACGGGGTCGGTGGCGCGGGAGGTCCAGGAGACGGCCACGGCCGAGGAGCGGCTGGACCGGGCCCGGGGGACGGTGGCCGAGCTGCTGCGCAGGACCGATGTCGCCCGGGACGCGCTGCGCGCGGTCGGCGTGGGCACACCGGGCATCGTGGAGGCCGACGGGACGGTGCGGCTGGGTACCGCGCTGCCGGGCTGGACGGGGCTGCCGCTGGGCGAACGGCTGCGGCGCTCGTTCCGCTGCCCGGTACTGGTGGAGAACGACGCCAACGCCGGGGTCCTGGCCGAGCACTGGAAAGGCGCGGCGCGCGGCGTGGACGATGTGGTCATGGTGCTGGCCGGGCTGAGCCCCGGCGCCGGTTCGCTGATCGGCGGGCGGCTGCACCGCGGGTTCGGCGGGGCCGCCGGGGAGATCGGGGCGCTGCATCTGCTGGGCCGGGAGGCGACCCCGGAGCGGCTGCTCTCGACGACGGATGAGCCCCTGCACCCGCTCGACGAGGCCGCCGTGGCCCGGGTGTTCGCGCAGGCCAAGGGCGGCGACGAGCGGGCACGGCGGGCGATGGACCGCTTCGTGGCCCGCTTGGTGCACGATGTGGCCGCGCTCGTGCTGGCACTGGACCCGGAACTGCTGGTCGTGGGCGGCTGGGCCTCGGGCCTGGACGGAGTCCTCGACCCGCTGCGCGGCGAACTGGAGCGCTACTGCCTGCGCCCGCCGAGGGTCGCGCTCTCCCTGCTGGGCGATACGGCGGTGGCGACGGGCGCGCTGCGGCTGGCCCTGGACCATGTGGAGGGCGAGCTGTTCACCGTCGAGACCGCCGCCGCGGTCTGAGCCACCGCTCCCGCGATCCGCCTGCCGCCTGCCGCCTGCCGCCCAGGACTACGGGTGGCCGCGTCGCTCCGGTCCTGCTCCGGCCTCTCCTGTCCGCGGAAAGCGGTAGCCGCCCCGCCGCCCAGCCACCTAGTTTCCTAGGATGCTAGCATCGCCCAGGTGAGCGACGAGGGAGTCAAGCAGTTCAACGTGTACCTGCCGATAGCACTGATCAAGCAGGTCAAGTTCCGCGCCATCGAGTCGGGCATGTCACTGTCGGCGCTGGTCGCCGACGCGTTGCGCGCCTACCTCGACGCCCCCGAGAGGGAAGAGCAGCCGCCGACGGAGAAGGAGAGCTGAGATGACGACCGAGGGAATCGAGGCCGTGTTCCTGGAAACCCACAACTGGGGGAAAGCGGCGAAGTTCTTCCAGTCACTGGGGTTCGAACTGGAGTTCACCACCGACCACAATTCCGGCCAACTGCGCAACGGCGACGGCCCGTACGTCTTCATCGCCGAGGTCCCCGAGGACCGGAAGCCCGGGATGCAGCTGGCGTTGAAGGCGCCGGACGCGGAGGCGTTCGACCCCGGTTCCGGCGTCGAGGTGGTCAGCCCGTTCGAGGAGACTCATTACGGGACGAGGGAGATGACCGTCCGCGACCCCGACGGGCGCCTGTGGAGCCTTCAGGCGCCACCGGCCGCCGAACGCGAACGCGAACGCGAAGGCGAAGGCGAAGGCGGAGGCGAAGGCGGAGGCGAAGGCGGAGGCGAAGGCGAAGGCGAGGAGCGATCATGACGGAGCGAGCGGCCGGCGCGCCGGACAGTACCGCGATGCGGGTGGCCCTCTGGCGGGCGATGCACGTCCGGGTCGATCCGCCACCGCATGTGCTGGCGGACGAGGTCGGGCTGCGGCTGGCAGGCCCGGACGATGACTGGCACAGCCGCCCCGACATGGACCCGCAGGCCACCAGCGGCTTCCGGGCGGCCGTCGTAGCGCGCGCCCGCTGTGTCGAGGACCTGGTCGTCGAGCAGGCCCGGCACGGCGTCGCCCAGTACGTCGTCCTGGGGTCCGGACTCGACACCTTCGCCCAGCACAGACCGGAGGTCGCCGCCCGGCTGCGGATCTTCGAGATCGACCGGCCCGGCCACCAGTCCTGGAAGCGCCAACGGCTGATCGAGCTCGGCTACGGCGTCCCCGACGGGCTGCGCCTGGTGCCCGTCGACTTCGAGGCGGGCGACTCCTGGCTGGAGCCGCTGACCGACGCCGGCTTCGATCCCGGGCGACCGGCGGTCTTCGCCTCCAGCGGCGTCAGCATGTACCTCACCAAGGAGACCACCGCCGCCACTTTGCGCCGCATCGCCGGGCTGGCCGCCGGCTCCACCCTCGCCATGACCTTCCTGCTGCCGGCCGAACGTGTCGAGGACGCCGACCGCCCGGGGCTGCGCGACAGCGAGGAGGGGGCACGCTCGTCGGGAACGCCGTTCATCAGCTTCTACACCCCGGAGGAGATGCTGGCGCTGGCCCGCGAGGCCGGCTTCCAGGACGCCCGGCACGTGCCGGGCAGCGCCTTGGCCGACCGCTACTTCGCGGCCCGCGCCGATGGTCTGCGCCCGTCGAGCGGAGAGGACCTGCTGCTGGCCACCACCTGATCTCCCCCACGCCGCGCGGCAGTCCGGCGCGGGACCGGGGCCGAGGGCCGGGCCCCGCACCCGCGCACGACGGCACCTGCCCGGACGTGCAGGTGCCGTTCAGCCGTCGAAGGTCAGGCGGCCGACAAAGTCTGCGGGCGGCTTCAGCCCGCGAGCAGCGGGGCCGCGTCCGAGTCGCTGAAGGACAGCCGGCAGGTGTCGGCCCGGAAGGTGGAGACCGCCACCGCCGAGGTGCCGCTGTCGATGAGGTAGCGGGTGGTGACGACGAGCACGGGGGCACCGGGCAGCCGGTCCAGCCGGCGGGCGTCCTCGGCGCGGGCCGAGCCCAGCTCGACCGTGCGGTCCTGGCCGGCCAGCGGCATCCGGTGCAGCTCGCGGAGGACGGCGCGGGCGCGCGCGGCTCCCGTGGCGCTGTGTCCGTCCTGTTCGGCGGGGGGCGGGCAGACGACGTGGGCGGGGATGTAGAGCACCTCGGTGGCCACGGGCTGGCCGCTGGTCGTGCGACTGCGGCGCAGGGCGTGGACGGCGTCGCCGCCCGTGTCCAGCAGCCGGGCGACCGGCGCCGGCGGCACTGTTTCCTCGTGGTCCTCGGTGTGCCAGGCGTCGCCGGGCGCGCCGGGCCATACGTACGGGCCGCCTTCGGGGCCGACACCGACGCCGACCCTGGGCGGGGCCACCGTGGTGCCCACGCCGCGGCGGCGCTGGAGACGGCCCTCCAGCTCCAGCTGTTCGAGGGCCTGGCGGAGCGTGGCGCGGGCGACTCCGAAGCGGGCCGCCAGCTCGCGCTCGTTCGGAAGGATCTCGCCGACCGCGAACTCGGAGTCGAGCGCGTCGGACAGCACGGTCTTCAGGTGCCAGTACTTCGGCTCCGGCACCGTCTCCAGTCGCGTGGTCCCCACCCTTGCCTCCGCAATCCCCGTTCGCCCAGCGGGCGGTGTTTATGTGTGCTTGTTTTTTAAAGGTCCTTGCGTATGCCTCCCCGACGATAGGGCGGCCCCCACCCTTGGTCAAGACCAATCGGGCGGCCCCGCACCCTTGCCGGGCGGCGGTCGCACTGTAATGATCGATCATCGATCAAAACTGGAGGATCCTATGCCCCGTCCTGTCACTCCCTCCACCCGGCAGCGCGTCACCGTCATCACCGGCGGAAGCCGTGGCATCGGCGCGGCCACCGCGCTGCGGCTCGCGCGGGACGGCCACCGGGTGGGCATCTGCTACGAGCAGGACGCGGTCGCGGCGCGGCGCACGGCGGACGCGGTGCGCGAGGCGGGCGCCGAAGCGGTGACCGTGCGCGCGGACACCAGCGACGAACAGTCGGTCGACCGGCTCTTCGACACGGTCCGGGACGCGTTCGGCCCCCTCACGGGCCTGGTCAACAACGCGGGCGTCTCCGGGCCGCTCGGCCGCTTCACCGAGACCTCCCCTCACGTGATGCGGCGCGTGGTGGACGTCAATGTGGTGGGCACGCTGCTGTGTGCCCGGCGCGCCCTGCGGGAGATGTCAACGGTGCACGGCGGGCTCGGCGGCTCCATCGTGAACATCTCCTCCGCCGCCGCCACCTTGGGCTCTCCCGGCGAGTACGTGCACTACGCCGCGTCCAAGGCCGCCGTCGATGCCATGACGGTGGGGCTGGCCAAGGAGTTCACCGGAGAGGGTGTGCGCGTCAACTGTGTCCAGCCCGGTTCCGTGCTGACCGGGATGCACGCGCGGATGGGGGACCCGGACCGGGCATGGAAGAAGGCGGAGATCACCCCGGCCCGGCGCCCCGGCGAGCCGGAGGAGATCGCCGACGCGGTGGCCTGGCTGCTCTCGGACGAGGCGTCCTACACCTCCGGCGCGGTATTGCGGGTCACCGGCGGGCTCTGAGGCCGCGGAGCCGCCGGGGGCCGTTCCCCCGTGGCGCGGGTTCAGTCTCCCTCGGAGGCGAGATGGGCCAGCTTGTCCGGGTTCCGGATCAGGTAGAGGGACTGGATGCGCCCCTCGGCCACCTCGGCGGCGAAGAGCGTGTCGGGCGCGCCGCCGAAGGTGATCAGCAGCGCCGGGCCGCCGTTCAGCTCCAGGAAGCGGAAGCCGAAGGCGGCGTCCCGGGCCTGGGGGGCGATCGCGGCCAGGAAGCGGGCCACCTTGTCCGCGCCCAGGATGGTGCGGCGAGGCGCCTTGGCCTTGCCCGCGCTGTCCGAGAGCAGGCGGGCATCCGGTGCCAGCAAGGAGAGCAGCCCTTCCAGGTCGCCCTCGACCGACGCCTTCAAGAAGCGCTCCGTCAGGTCCCGCTGGAGTTTGGGGTCCACCTCGAAGCGGGTCCTGCGCTCCTCCACGTGACGCCGCGCGCGCGACGCCATCTGCCGTACGGCGGGCTCGCCGCGCTCCAGCGTCTCCGCGATCTGGGCATAGGGGAAGCCGAATGCCTCGCGCAGCACGAACACCGCGCGCTCCAGCGGCGAGAGGGACTCCAGGACCACCATCACGGCCAGCGACACCGACTCGGCGAGCACCGCGCGCTCCGCGCCGTCCCGCTCGTCCCGCGCCGCGGACGGCGCCAAGTCGGTGACCAGGGGTTCGGGCAGCCAGGTGCCGACGTACGTCTCCCGCCGCGATCGCAGTTGGCGCAGCCGGTCGATGGCCAGGCGGGTGGTGACGCGTACCAGGTAGCCGCGCGGTTCGCGCACCTGCCCGCGGTCGGCCGCCGACCAGCGCAGCCACGCTTCTTGCACCACGTCCTCGGCATCGGCCACGCGGCCGAGCATCCGGTAGGCCACGCCGAGGAGCACCGTCCGGTGCTCCTCGAAGACCTCGGTCGCATCTGAATTCGGGCCGCCATCCGCGCTCACGCCGCCATGATGCCAGCCGGCGTCGAAGGTGGCCGCAGCAGCCTTCTCTCCGGGGCAGGCTTGCTGACATGGTGTCAACGAGCCCTGGGAGCGGGCATTCGCGCGCAGTCCGTGATCCGGCTACGCGCAGTCCCCGCCACCGCGCCGACCGGAACCGCAGGAGCCGCCATGTCCGCCGTCTTCACCCCGCAGGCGCCCGTGCCCGTCTCCACCGCCGTCGTCCGCGTCGAGCCGCCCGACCGGCCCGCCTTCGACGTGGCGTACGAGCGTCGCGGGAGCGGCGAGCCGATGCTGCTGCTGCACGGCATAGGACACCACTGGCAGGCGTGGGAGCCGGTGTTGACGGTGCTGTCCGCGCGGTACGAACGTCATCGCTGTGGACCTGCCCGGCTTCGGCGCCTCGCCCGCGCTGCCCGAGGGAGTGTCCTACGGGATCCGGAGCGTGGTGCCGCTGCTGGCGGAGGTCTGCGCGGCGCTGGGGGTCGAGCGACCGCACGTGGCCGGCAACTCGCTCGGCGGGCTGCTGGCGCTGGAGATGGGACTGCACGGGTACGCGCGTTCGGTCACCGCTCTCTCCCCCGCCGGGTTCTGGAGCAGCGCCGAGCGCCGCTACTCCTTCGCCGTACTGCGGGCCATGCGCCTGGGAGCGCGGGCGCTGCCCTCCTCCGCCCTCCGGCTGCTGTCGCACACCGCGGCCGGGCGGGCCGCGCTGACCAGCACCATCTACGCGCGTCCTGAGCGTCGTTCCCCGGCCGCCGTGGTCGCCGAGACCCGGGCGCCGGCACGGGCCGCGGGATTCGCCCCGGTACTGGCCGAGGGGCAGCGGCCGGGCTCGGAGTTCCGCGAGGACATCACGCGCGTGCCGGTGACCATCGGCTGGGGCGACCGCGACCGGCTGCTCTCCCGGAGCCAGGGGGTACGGGCGAAACGGGTCATACCTGGTGCCCGGCTGGTGCGGCTGCATGGCTGCGGGCATGTGCCGATGAACGACGACCCGGCGGCGGTCGCCCGGACAGTCCTGGACACGGCGCGGTCGGCGAGCCTCTGAGGCCGGCGTCCGAGGCGGGCGCCCGGGCGGGCTCGGGCCCCGGGCGAGCACCCCCGGGCACGGGCAACGGGCCGCGGAATGCAGGCCGTTCGCCTCCCGCTGCCCGCTCAGCGCAGGGCGTTCTCGATCCGTAGCTCGATCTGGCCCGCCTCGGCCAGGCGTTCGGCGACGGTGCCGTACGGATCCGGGGTACCGGCCGGATAGGCGGCGCGCACCCGGGTGAGCCGTTCGACGGCCTCCTCGTAGCGGCCCAGATCGGCCTCCAGGCCCGCGGCGCGCAGCTCGGCCCCGGTGGCGTCGTGCAGCCCGGCCTCCCCGCAGGCGCGGAACGCGCCGACGGCCAGATCCACATGGGCCAGGACGCGCGCGGTGTGGGCGTGCTCGGGGTTCTCCGGGGCGTGGTCGTACTCGGCCAGCAACTCGGCCGTCTGGCGGTGGGTGTGACCGGTCTCCAGCCGCAGTTGGAGACGCCGCTGTTCGTCATCCGCCCCCGGCGCTGCGGGCCGGTCCGCGTCGGGCCCGTCGCGCAGTGCGGCCTCGATCTCCCGCTGGGCGGCGTCCATGAGCGCGAGTGACCGCACCGGCGGGCCGCCTGCCTCGGCGGCCAGCCAGGCGCGGGCGTGCAGGGTCCGGACGACTCCGTGGGTGTCCTCCAGAGCGCGCCACAGTTCCTCGGCCCTGGCGTACGCGGCCCGCGCCTCGTCGTATTCGCCGGACCCGCGCAGGGTGTCGGCGGCGAGGTGGGCGATGACGGCATGCCCGTGCGGGTCCTGCCAGGGGTGCGGTGCCCCGGCCGTCCGCCGGAGCAGTCGGGAGGCGGCCAGCAGCTGTCCGGGGCCGCGACAGGTCTGGGTGAGCCAGACGCACGCCTGTACGGTCCCGGGCTCGTCCCCCGCGTCGAACAGGCCGGGGAGCGCGGCTTCGAGGACGGCCGCGGCCTCGTCGGTACGTTCGAGGCCCAGCAGACAGCCGCCGAGCCGCAGTCCGACCCGCGCCCCCTGGGCCGCGCCGTCCGCCTCCGCCCACCACCGGGCGGCATGCCACAGCGCCTCGGCCTCCTCCTCCGGCCGGCCGGCGGCCGCGTACGCCTCCGCGAGGAGGGAGTGCAGGCGGGCGAGGTCGGCGGGCACCCCGGCGGTGCCGGTGCGCTCCGGGTCGGCCAGCGCGGCGTCGAGGACTTCCGCCGCCCGGGTGTGCCTGCCGTTCTCCAGCAGCAGCCTGCCGAGGGCGAGTTCGGGCCCGGTGGCCGCCCAGGGCCGCTCGGCGCGGTGGCAGAGTGCCGCCGCCTCGGTCAGCAGCCGCTCGGCGTGCGCCGGGTCGCCGTACTGCGCGGCCAGGCGCCCCCGGGTCTCGGTGGCCTCGGCGATCCGGGCGAGAACGGCGGGCTCGTCGGCGTCGGGCTCGGCGAAGGCGATGAGACGTTCCAGTTCGGCGTCGAGCGCCTGGGCGTCAAGGGTCTCGGCGCCGAGCGTCTCGGCGTCGATGTCCGACGCGGCGTCCCGCTCCGCACCCGCTGCCCCGCCCCCGTCCCTGCTCGCGCTTCCGTCCCCGCGCTCGCTCTCGCCCGCGCGCCGTGCCGCGCCCAGTTGAGCGGCGCGCAGCCGGGCGCGGGTCAGCAGCACAGCGGTGGCGTGCCGCGTGCTGATCTGGCCCGCGGCGTGCTGGGCCTCGGCCTCGGCGCACAGGGTCTCCGCCTCGGCGAGCAGCGCTCCGGCCCGCCGTCCCGGTTGTTCCTGTGCCGGGCGCGTGTGCCGGGCGGAGCGGGACCGGGCGGGGCCGTGGCCAGGGTCGGGGTCGGGGGCGAAGCTCGACGCCTGGAGGGCCCGGGCCCGGCAGGCGAGGGCTTCGCCGGGCATACCGGCCCCCGCGTAGCGGCCGGCCGCCTCGGTGAAGGCGGCGGCGCCGGCTTCCGGGTCGGTACGGGTCAGCTCCATGGCGCGGTGGTCGAGGAGTTCGGCCTGCTCCCCCTCCGTGAGCCGCACGCCCGTGCGGGCGACGGCCTCGGCCAGCTCCGCCCACACGGCGAGCGCCCCGGGGCGGCCTGCCACGCTCAGCGCGCGGGCCCGGACCAGCAGGGCCCGCGGGTCGCTGTCCCCGGCTTCCGCCGCGGCCCGCTCGCCGGTACGGGGCGCGAGCGGCCCGGTCCCCAGGCCGAGCGGCAGGTGTCCGCTCAGCGGTCCGGCCTCGATGCGGGCCAGCGCCGCCCGGCGGTTGCTCTCGGCCCGGCTCCGCTCGCCTGGGCTCCGCTCCTCCCCCTCGCGACCCTCTTCGCCGTGCTCGTCCCGGGGGTTCTCGTTCCGGAGGTTCTTGCTCCAGATACGCCGGTCGAAGCGCGCGGCCACCGCCAGGGCCTCGCGCGTGGCGTGCTCCCGCAGCGCGGCTGCCGTCCACCGGCGTTCCGGCGGGCCCGGTACGGGCATGGCGCCATGGCCGAGGGCGACGAGCCGGCGCATGAGCACGGCCACGGCGGCCATCCAGTCGCCGTGGCTCGCGGGGTCTTCGGCCGCCTCCCAGCGGTGCGGGTCCTGCTCGGCCAGCAGGCGAAGACCGCGCGGCTCGTTCCCCGTACGGGCACAGAACTCCAGGTGGTGCGCGACGGCGGTCCGTTCGGCCGGGTCCTCCCGCACGGCGGGGTAGCCCGCGAGGTGGTGGCGGCGTGCCTCGTCGGCCCGGCCGAGGCGCAGCAGCGGGAGGAGGGCGGCGGCGAGAAGGGAGGGCCGGCTCCGGCAGTCGTGTTCGCCGCGCAGCACGGGCTCCCACAGGCGCAGTGCCTCCGCGTCCTCGGCGGCGCCGGCCGCGCTCGCCCCCGCCGCCCCCGCCGTCCGGTCCGCCGCCTCCGCCAGGGTCGCGCGGCGCGCGTGGGCCGCGCCCTCCCAGGCCAGCTCGCAGCCCCGGCAGTCGGCGGCCTCGTCCCTCGGTGCGGCGTGCCAGGAGGCGAGCGCGGGCGCGGCGCGTTCCTCATCCCCGAGGCGCACAGCCGCGAGGAACTCGCGTGCGTGTACGGGACGCTGGGACAGGCTCGCGGTGGCGTGGCGCCGGGACAGCTCGGCCAGCAGCTCCGCCACGGCTGCCGCGGGCACATCCGGATCCTCGATGGCGTCCTCGGCGGCCCAGCGCAGTGACCACAGCAGCTCGCGTACGGCTTCCGGGGCGAAGGCGTCCGGCTGCTCGTCCCACAGGCGCAGCGCCCGCCCGACCGGCCCGGCGGTGGTCCGGGCCGGTGTGCCGAAGCGGCGTGCGGCGGCCAACTGGAGCAGCGCCTCGGCCAGGGCCGCCGGATCCGCCGACCGCTCCGCCTCGGCGAGCAGTTCCTCGGCGCGCGCGAGCCGGCCGGGGCCGTGTGCCACTCCGCCCTGGGCCCGTATGTCCTCGCGGATCTGTTCGGGCGATCGGGCGGGAGTGCTGGACATCGGGCCTCCTGGAGGGCGGGCGGACGGACTGGGGACTGGCTGACGGCCGGCTACGGCGACGGCGGGTGCGAGCGCGCGGGCCACGGGGCGCGGCCGGGCCCCGGGTCGTGAACCGGTCGCGCCTTGATTTCGTACGGCTGTCCGTACCCGCTCCGTCCGGCGGCATCCTAGAGGCGGGGCTCCTGGTGACACCATGCGGTCGCTCTGGAACCCTGCTGTCCCGTATGACGTCGCTGTTCACAGTGGATTCGTGTCCATGACACCGGCATTCACCGTGGCTTCGTGTGCACGGCACACAGGCGGGATACAGGTAACAGCGCACGCCCCGATGCTTCGAGGAGGCCCCCCATGGCACATGGCGGTCCGAGAAACGGGACCGGTCCCGTTCCGCGGAACGGCACCAGTCCCGCACGGCGCGCCGTGCTGCGCGGCACGCTCGGCGCGAGTGCCGCGCTGTCGCTGCCGCTGCTGGCCTCGGCGGCGCCCGCGCAGGCCCTGCGCGGGCGGCCGTCGGCGAAATGGGGTGTCCAGGCGGGGGATGTGACCACTTCCTCCGGGCTGGTGTGGGTACGTGCCGACCGCAGGGCCCGGATGGTGGTGGAGACGGCGGCGACGGAGGCGTTCCGCAACCCGAAGCGATGGGGCAGCCCGGTCATCGGGCGGGGCACCGACTTCACGGGGCGCGTGCCCGTGCACGGTCTGCCGCCCGGCGAGCAGATCCACTACCGGGTCACCCTCGAAGACCCGGAGGATCCCAGACGGAGGGGTGAGCCCGTCTACGGCACCTTCCGTACGGCCCCCGAGCGGCGGCGCGGGGTGCGGTTCCTGTGGTCGGGCGACCTGGCGGGGCAGGGCTGGGGCATCAACCCGGACCGGGGCGGCTATCCGATATTCGAGGAGATGCGGCGCCTGGACCCGGACTTCTTCCTCAACAGCGGCGACACCATCTACGCCGACTCCCCCATAACCGAGAAGGTCCAGCTGCCGGACGGCGGAACATGGCGCAACGTCGTCACCGAGGAGAAGTCCAAGGTCGCCGAGACGCTGGCGGAGTTCCGGGGCAACTTCCGCTACAACCTGCTGGATGAGAAGCTGCGCCGGTTCAACGCGCAGATCCCGTGGATCGTGCAGTGGGACGACCACGAGGTCCTCAACAACTGGTATCCGGGCGAGATCCTGGACGACGAGCGGTACACGGTCAAGGACGTGAGCACGCTCGCGGCACGCTCGCTGCGGGCCTTCAGCGAATACTTCCCCGTGAGCACGCTGCCCCCGAAGGACGAGGACGGCAGGGTCTACCGCGTGGTGCGGCACGGCCCGCTGCTGGACGTCTTCGTGCTGGACATGCGCGCCTACCGCAACCCCAACTCGCCGGGGCGCCAGTCCGACGACACCCAGGGCATCCTGGGCTCGGGCCAGCTGGCCTGGCTCAAGCGGGAGCTGTCGCGCTCGCGCGCGGTATGGAAGGTCATCGCCTCGGACATGCCGCTGGGACTCGTCGTCCCCGACGGTAAGACGGACGTGGAGGCGGTCGCACAGGGCGACCCGGGCAAGCCGCTGGGGCGCGAGCTGCAGATCGCGGAGCTGCTGCGGCACATCAAGCACCACAAGATCACCGGCACGGTGTGGTTCACCACGGATGTGCACTACACCTGCGCACAGCACTACGACCCGGAGAAGGCCGCCTTCAAGGACTTCGCGCCGTTCTGGGAGTTCGTGTCCGGGCCGATGAACGCGGGCGGCTTCGCCGCGCTCAAGCTGGACGGCACCTTCGGGCCGGCCCAGAAGTTCATCAAGGCCCCGGCTCGCGCGAACACCCCGCCCACCGAGGGCGGCCAGTATTTCGGCCAGGTGGACATCGACGGCGGCACCGGCGAGCTGACGGTGCGGCTGCGCGAGGAAGGCGGCGCCGTGCTGTTCACACAGGTGCTCCAGCCCGGCCGGGTCGGCCAGTAACGCGCGGTGCGGGAGCGCCTGCGCGATACTCGGCGGGTGTGAGCGATGAGCGCGACGGGCCTCCACCATCATCCCCTTTCACCTATGCCCCGGTGGGCGGGACCGTGCACGGCGGACTTCCCCCCGGTCGGCCGGGCTTGCGGGTGCGTACTCGGCTGGGCGGCGGCGAGGCGGTCTTCCGCGCGGCGTGCGATGCGGTCATGGAGTGGCGGATGCACCGCGCCATGGGGGTGCGGGTCGCGGCGGACGCGGGGCGCGCGGCGCCCGGCGTGGCGGTGACGGTCGGTCTGGGCGTGGGACGGGTGCGGGTGTACGGGCCGTGCCGGGTGGTGTGGGCGGTCGAGGAGGAGCGCCGCGCCGGGTGGGCGTACGGCACCCTGCCCGGGCATCCGGTGCGCGGCGAGGAGGCGTTCGTGGTGGAGCGCCACGAGGACGGCTCCGTATGGCTGACGGTCTCCGCCTTCAGCAAGCCGCACGCCTGGTGGACCCGCGCGCTCCTGCCCCTCGTCCGGGTCTTCCAGGGGGCGTACGCGCACCGCTGCGGGCAGGTGCTGCGCCGGCTGTCCCGAGGCGGTGCGCGGCGCTGAGGACGGCGGGCCGCCTGGTGGCGCCCAGGGCAAGGTGGTGCCCTGGAGGCCCCGGCCCGCTGACCGCTCACCGCTGACCACTCCGGAAAACGGACGATTGGCCGCCGATTGCTCTTTTTACGCACCGGTCACACCTCGTTCGTGATCACGCAACGCCCGTCGGGCAGCGTGGAGCCATGGCTGATGACCCCTTCGCCGACGAAACCGCCCAGAAGGCGTCCCGATCCCACCACTGGCGCCGCGAACTGGTCGAACTCGCGGCGCTGTTCACCGCCGTCACCGTCGCTGACACCGTGGCGAAGACCGTGGTGAACGCACCGGACGGACCCGTGACCCTGGTGGTCTGTGCGGTGGCCCTGGCGGCCACGGCCGGATGGCACACCTGGTGGGCACGCCGGCACACCCCGGCCCCGGCCGCCTCCACGCCGACCGCCCCGGCCCCGGCCCCGGCCGACGCAGCGACGGCCACGCACGGCCCCGGCGCTGACCTCGATACCGGCCCCGGCATGGCTCCCGGCGCAGAATCCGGCCGGAGCGCCCGGGGCCTCCGGAACGAGGATGTCCGGAACGATGGCGTCCGGAACGGGGAGAACGGACCCGCCACGCCGGGCGGGACGGCGCTGTGGCGCATGCGGACGACAGTGCGGGAGGAACCCGGCTCTCTCGCTTCGCTGTGCGCGGCACTGGCGGCCGGGCGCGTGGACATCCTCGCTCTCCAGACGCATCCGCTGGGCGAGTCGACCGTGGATGAGTTCCTGCTGCGCGCCCCCGCCACACTGGAGCCCCGGGTCCTCATCCGGCTCGCGGCCGGCGCCGGCGGGCACGACACCTGGACGGAGCGGGCCGACGCGCACGACCTGGTGGACACCCCGGCCCGCGTGCTGGGCCTGGCCACCCGGACGGCGCTCGACGCCGCGGAACTCCCTCTGGCCCTTCGGCAGTTGTTGGGACGATGCACTATCCGTTCCGTCCCCGGACAGGCGCCCCCGGAGGGCACCCTGGAAGGGACGGTCGTACGGCTGCCCGATCCCTCCGGAGGAGAAATCGTCGTGGAGCGGCACCATCTTCCCTTCACTCCGACCGAATTCGCCCGCGCCCGCGCGCTGGTGGAGCTGGACGCACGGCTGGGCCACCGGACCCCACCGGGCAAGGACGCGCTGACACTGCCGGAAGGGCAGGCGATCACCATCAGGCGGGCGGACGCCCAGGATCTGGAGGCGGCGCTGGCCATGCACGGGCGCTGCTCGAAGCAGACCCTCGCCCAGCGCTACCACGGCCCGGTCAAGGACGCGGACAGCTATCTGCGCCATCTGCTCTCCCCCCGCTTCGGCCGCACGCTCGCAGTGGAGACGGCCTCGGGCAAGCTGGTCGCGCTCGGCCATCTGCTGTGGGACGGCGACGAGACGGAGACGGCGCTGCTGGTCGAGGACGCCTGGCAGCGGCGCGGCATCGGCGGGGAGCTGCTGCGGCGCCTGGCCGGGCTGGCCCGCGAGGCGCGCTGCGAGAGTGTGTACGCGATCACTCAGGCGTCCAACACCGGCATGGTCGCCGCGATGCGGGGGCTCGGGCTGCCGCTGGATTACCAGGTCGAGGAGGGGACGCTGGTGGTGACGGCCTCGCTGGCGCCCGCGGCGGCGGTGCGCGGGTGAGACAGCGGGGCGCCGACACGCAATGGGGCTGACGGCGAGGGCTGGTCCGTATGAGGATGGGGCCCATGTCCGATGCAATGAACTCAGCGAACCCCGCAGGCCCGGCGGCCCCCGCGAGCCAGGCCCCGCTGCCCCGCCAGGTCGCCGACACCTATGTCGACGCGCTTGTCGAACTCGACCCGATCTCCGGCACCTACCTGGGCGTCCCGGAAAGCCACGGCAAGCTGCCCGACTTCTCCCCCGCCGGCCAGGAGGCACTGGCCGTGCTGAGCCGGACCACGCTGGAGGAGCTGACGGCGGCCGAGGCGCGGCCCGGCGGGGACAGCGACGCCGAGCGGCGCTGCGCGCGGCTGCTGAGGGAGCGGCTGACGGCGGAGCTGGCCATCCACGAGTCCCAGGAGGGGCTGCGCGCCATCAGCAACCTCTCCTCCCCGCTGCACTCGGTGCGCGGCATCCTCACCGTGATGCCGTCCGAGACCGAGGAGGACTGGGCCGCGGTCGCCCAGCGGCTGCGCGCGGTGCCGGTGGCGCTGGAGGGCTACCGCGCCTCGCTCGCCGAGGGCCTCTCGCGCGGGCTGTTCGCGGGGCCGCGCCAGGTGTCCACGGTGCTGGGGCAGCTGGCCGAATGGCTGGGCGAGGAGGGCAGCGAGGGCGCCGCCCAGGCACGCGGCTGGTTCGCGGACTTCGCATCCGGCGGGCCCGAGGCGCTGCGCGGCGAACTGGACGGTGCCGCGGGCGAGGCGACCCGGGCCATCGCCGAGCTGCGCGAGTGGCTGCGCGATGTGTACGCGCCGGGCATCGCGGGGGCGCCCGAGACCGTGGGCCGGGAGCGCTACGCGCGCTGGGCCCGCTACTGGAACGGAGCCGACCTGGACCTGGAGGAGGCGTACGCCTACGGCTGGTCGGAGTTCCACCGGCTGCTAGCCGAGATGCGCGCCGAGGCGGAGAAGATCCTCCCGAGCGCGAAGACCCCCTGGGAGGCGCTGCGCCACCTGGACACCCACGGCGAGGCCATCGAAGGCGTGGACGAGATCCGCGACTGGCTCCAGGGACTGATGGACCAGGCCATCGAGGAGCTGGACGGCACGCACTTCGAACTGGCCGAAGAGGTGCGGCGGGTGGAGTCCCGCATCGCGCCCCCGGGCAGCGCGGCGGCCCCGTATTACACCCAGCCGTCGCTGGACTTCTCCCGTCCCGGCCGCACCTGGCTCCCGACCATGGGTGAGACCCGCTTTCCCGTCTACGACCTGGTCACGACCTGGTACCACGAGGGCGTTCCCGGCCACCACCTCCAGCTCGCACAGTGGGCGTACGTCGCCGACCGGCTCTCCCGCTACCAGACGACCGTGGGCATGGTCAGCGCCAACGCGGAGGGCTGGGCGCTGTACGCGGAGCGGCTGATGGACGAGCTGGGCTTCCTGACGACGGCCGAGCGGCGGCTGGGCTATCTGGACGCGCAGATGATGCGCTCCACCCGGGTCATCGTGGACATCGGCATGCACCTGGAGCTGGAGATTCCGGCGGACTCGCCCTTCCACCCCGGCGAGCGGTGGACCCCCGAGCTGGCGCAGGAGTTCTTCGGTATGCACAGCGGGCGGCCGGCCGACTTCGTGGAGAGCGAGCTGGTCCGCTACCTGGGCATGCCGGGCCAGGCGATCGGCTACAAGCTCGGCGAGCGCGCCTGGCTGGAGGGCCGCGCCGCGGCACGCCGGGCCCACGGTGACGCCTTCGACGCGAAGGCATGGCACATGGCGGCACTGTCACTGGGCTCACTGGGTCTGGACGACCTGGTCGCCGAACTGTCGGCGCTCTGAACGCCCGCCGGTCCGGGGTCTTCCCGCGTGGAAGCCCCGGGCCGGGGCCGGCAGGTCAGGCGTGACAGGCCCGGCCGGTCTCCCAGGCGAGGGTGGTCTGGTACACATCGGGGCCGATCCGCACAAACTTGCGGGCGGGGCGCAAACGGTGCGTTCGCCGAGCTTGTTGTCCCGGACCTTGATCTCGCGGTCCTCGTCGCTGCAACTGAGCCAGTAGGGCTGGTAGTTGGCGTCGTTGTAGCCGCAGTAGAGGGACTGCGCGGCGGGTGGCGCGGCCTGCGCCGCCGCGAGCCGGGCGGGCGCCGCCGGGGCGAAGGCCGCCGAAGCGGGGGCGGCCAAGGCCGTGGTGGCCAGTGCGAAGCCCGCCGCGGCGGTCACCGCGAGCGTGGTACGGCGCACACGGGGAAGCGGGTTCATGGGGAACCTCCCGGCATTCGTTCACAGGTGAACTTCGCGTGTCCGCCAGGACGTCAAGGGCAGCCGGACCCACCGGCAAGGGGACGCGGCCTACCCGCGCGCGGGTGCGAAGTGGTGGCGAAGCCCCGATCCCGCACGGGACTTGGTGACCTCCAGCTGCGCGGGGATGCGCTGGCGCAGGTCGGCGACGTGGCTGACGATGCCGACACAGCGGTCGCGCTCGCGCAGCGAGTCGAGCACGTCCAGCACTTCGTCCAGAGTCTGCTCGTCCAGGCTGCCGAAGCCCTCGTCGATGAAGAGGGTCTCCAGCCGGGTGCCGCCCGCCTCCTCGGTGACGACGTCGGCGAGACCAAGGGCGAGGGCGAGGGAGGAGAAGAAGGTCTCGCCGCCCGAGAGCGTGGAGGTGTCCCGCTCGGCGCCCGTCCAGGCATCGACGACATGCAGCCCGAGCCCGGATCTGCCGCGCCCGGAGGCCCGTTCGTCGGAGTGCACCAGCGTGTAGCGGCCACCGGACATCCTGGCCAGCCGCGCCGAGGCCGCGGCGGCGACCTGTTCGAGCCGGGCGGCCAGCACATAGGTCTCCAGGCGCATCCGGCGTTCGTTCTCGGCCGAGGTGCCGGCCGCCAGCCCGGCCAGCCTGGCGACGCGTTCATAGGCCGTGCGCAGCGGTGTCAGGCCGCTGGCCCGTTCGGCTGCCGTGCGGCTCAGCTTGTCCAGCGCCGTGACGCGCTCCTGTGCCGCATGGCGGGCGGTTTCGGCCTGCCGCAGCCCCCGCTCGGCCTCCTGCGCGGCGGTCTCGGCGAGGGCGACATCGGCGGCGGGGTGCTCGGCGGCGGCCAGCAGCGCGGGGTCGGCCAACTCCTCGCGTACGGCGCTCTCCTCGGCCTGCCGGCGCTCCAGGCGCTCGCGCAGTGCGCGCCGGTCCGCCTCGGGCAGCACGGCGCGCTCGGCCTCGTCGGCGCTTTCGAATCCGGCCTGCCGGGCCGCGTCGGCGAGCCGGTCTGTCGCCTCTTCGAGGCGCTCGGCGGTGCCGCGCGCGCCGCGGGCCGCCTCCGCCGCCTCGGCCAGCAGGGCCACTCGGCGCTCCAGCTCGGCGGCGCGGGCGGCGACGCTGGGCGCCCCGCCCCGGGCGCGCTCCAGCCGTTCGGTGAGGGCGGCCCGCTCGCGCAGCAGTGCGTCGCGACTGGAGGCGCGGGAGGCGGCGCGGCGCTCGGCGTCCTGGCGCTGGGCGAGGCGTTCGTCGTGCTCGCGCTCGGCGGCGGCCAGTGCCTCGCGCGCGTCATGGGTACCGGCGGCCTCGGCGTGTGCGGCGGCGTGCCCGGCCTCCAGTGCGGTGACGGAGGAGGCGAGTGCCGCCACGCTCTCGCCGCCGGATCCGGCCTCGGCCGCCGCGTGGCTCTCGCGGAGCGCGGCCAGGCGCAGCGCGGCCTCGTCGCGTCGCTCGCCCGCCTCGCGCGACTCCCGCAGTGCCTGTTCCTCGGCGGCGCGATCGACGTGGCCGGCTTCCTCGCGGGCGGGCGCGGGGTGTTCGACGGCGCCGCAGACGGCGCAGGGGTCGCCGTCCTTGAGCCCGGCGGCCAGCTCGGCGGCGATTCCGCGCAGGCGGCGCTCGCGCAGCTCCAGCCAGTGCTCGTGCCTGGCGGCGGCCGTCTCACGGGCCCGCAGCAGCCGTTGATCGGCTTCGCGCACCTCGTCGGCGAGCTGGTCGCGGCGGCGGGCTGCCTCCAGCCGGGTGCGGGCGGGGCGCAGCTCTCCGGCGAGTCGTTCGGCACGTGTGGCGGCCTCCTGTGCCGCCTCGGCGCGCTGCTGGAGGGCATGCCGCTGCTCGTCCCAGTCCGCGAGCCACTCCCCCGTCTCGCGCAGCAGTTCCTCGTCGGCGCGGTATTCCTCCTCCAGGCGGCGCAGCTGGCCGCCGATCGCGGCGGCGCGGGGCTCTTCCTCGCGTGCGGCGCCCAGCGCGCCCAGTTCCTGGCGCATCTCGCGCTCCCGGGCCGCGAGCCGCTCCGGCGGCTCCTGGGCGAGCACCGCGGGGAGCGCGCCGCGCGCGTGCCGTTCGGCGGCGTCGGCCCGTGCGTGCGCGTCGCGGGCTGTGGCACACAGACCGAGGGCGGGGGCGACGGCCTCCGCCGAGCGTGCGCGCTCCAGACGGCGGTGGAGTGCGGCGCTCTCCTCGGCCCGGGCCGCCAGCTCGGCGGCACGCTGCTGGGCTCGGGTGAAACGCTGCTGTTCGCGGGCGAGTTGGCGGGTGTGCTCCAGTTCCTGTGCCGCCTCGGTGTGCCGGTGTGCGGCCGTCTCGGCGGCGAGGGTGAGCGAGGTGAGCCTCTCCCGCGCGTAGGCGCGGGCCTGGGCGGCCCAGCACAGCACCGCGTCCGCGAGGCCGGGGTCGCCGGGCGCGAGCGGCGCGGGCCCCGGCTCGGTGCGGCGGCCGGCGCCGCGCTCCGGCTTGGTGCCGCGCCCCGCGCCGGCGCCCCGCGCGGTGCCGGGGGCGGGTGGGCCGCTGTGGCCGGTGCCGGTGCGTTGAGCGGGCAGCGCGCGGCTGGAAGAGCTGCGCGCGCCCTCGGCCGTGGGGCCCTCGCCCAGCTCGGGCGGGTCCCCTACGGCCTGGCGCATGCGGTGGGCGAGGGCCAGCAACTCCTCGTCGCCCGCCGCGACATCCTGCTGGGCGCCCTTGCGCATGCGGGCCAGCTCTTCCTCGACGGCGGCGAACCGCCCGGTGTCGAACAGCCGTCCCAGCAGTTTGGCGCGGTCCTCGGCCCCGGCCCGCAGGAACCGTGCGAATTCGCCCTGGGGCAGCAGCACCACCTGGCAGAACTGGTCCCTGCTCATGCCGAGGGCCTGGCCGATCTCCTCGCCGATCTCCTGGTGGGAGCGGCTCAGGGCCTGCCACGCCCCGGTGTGCTCGTCCCATGCGCGCAGCTCGCAGTGGGCGCGCTCCCGGGTGAGACCGCTGCCGCGCGCCTTGGGCCGGAGCTGTTCGGGAGACCGGGTGATCTCCAGCCTGC
The DNA here is from genome assembly GCF_039532135.1 of Streptomyces axinellae. NCBI lineage: Bacteria > Bacillati > Actinomycetota > Actinomycetes > Kitasatosporales > Streptomycetaceae > Streptomyces > Streptomyces axinellae. The sequence continues at coordinate 28,746 of NZ_BAAARJ010000012.1, read as the reverse complement.
GCCCGGCGACGGTGAGATCGAGGACGACCTTGGTGAGGTGGCGCGGCTCGGCGTGGTCGCTGCGCAGGCTGCCGCCGGGCTGCTGGCGGGCACCGGGGACGCCGCCGTAGAGGGCGAAGCACACAGCGTCGAGCACGGAGGTCTTGCCCGCGCCGGTGGGCCCGTGGAGCAGGAAGAGGCCGGCTGAGGAAAGACTGTCGAAGTCGACGGTGTGGGTGGCGCCGAAGGGGCCGAACGCGGTGAGCGTGAGCCGGTGCAGCCTCATCGGACCTCCCCTCGCGGCCGGGAGGCGGCCCGCGGGGAGTCCGCGTCAGGCCCGTCCGTGTGCCGTTCGGGTGGGTCGAAGGTGCCGGGCGGGTAGGAGTCCCGCGCTGCCGCCGCCCTTCCCCGCTCCGCCGGCTCTTCCTGGGCCGCCGCTTCCTCCCTCCCGGCGAGGCGCGCCGCCTCCAGAGCGGCGCCGAGCATCTCGCGCTCCTCCGGCTCCGCGTGGCGGCCGGGGCGTACGTGCCCGACGAAGTCCTCCGCGATCTGCCGGTCGCTGCGGCCCCGGAGCCGCAACGCGTAGGAGACCGTGTCCTCGTCCTCGTCGCGCGCGGGGTCGAAGACGAGGCTGACGGTGTGCGGGAAGCGCTTCTCCAGGCGGGCCATGGGCTCGGTGGGTCGGGCGGCGTCGGTGAGGGTGGCCTCCACCCAGGAACCGGTGTGCGGCTCGTGCGCCGGGTCGGCCAGCAGCTGTTCGAGGGTGCCGCGCAGCCGGGCCAGCGGGCGCGGCACCGGGCAGGGCAGGCGCTCGGCGGCCAACTGGCCCTCGGGGCCGAGGTCCACCAGCCACATGGATTTGGAGTGTCCGGCCTCGGAGAAGGAGTAGGCCAGCGGGGAGCCCGAGTAGCGCACCCGTTCGGTGATGGTCTGGCAGGTGTGCAGGTGGCCCAGTGCCGCGTAGTCGATGCCGTCGAAGGCCGAGGCGGGCACAGAGGCGACGCCGCCGACCGTGATGTCCCGCTCGCTGTCGGAGACTTCGGCACCGGTGACGAACGCGTGGGCCAGCACGACGGAGCGGGTGCCCGGAGACCGGGCTGCGAGGTCCTCGCGGACGCGGTTCATCGCGGCACGCAGCACTGCCGGGTGGCCGCTCTTCTCCGCCCCGAGCGTCTGCCGGACGAGGGAGGGCTCCAGGTAGGGAAGCCCGTAGAAGGCGACCTGTCCGCCGTCGTCGTCGAGGAGGACGGGGCTGGCGCAGGCGGCCGGGTCGGTGCGCAGGTGAATGCCCGCGCGGTCCATGAGGCCGGAGCCGACGCCGAGCCGCCGGGCCGAGTCGTGGTTCCCGGAGATCATGACGGTGGGCACGGACAGCTCCGCGAGACGGTGCAGCGCGCTGTCGAACATCTCGACGGCGGGCAGCGGTGGCACGGCGCGGTCGTAGATGTCCCCCGCGACGAGCACCGCGTCCACGGCACGCTCCTCGACCGTGGTGACCAGATGATCGAGGAAGGCGCGCTGGGCGTCCAGGAGGTTCACGCGGTGGAAGCTCCGGCCCAGATGCCAGTCCGAGGTGTGCAGCAGACGCATGGTCAACGACCATAAGGCCCGCCACTGACAGCGCCCGCACGGCCTCGGCCCCGGCGTCCGCGCATCGGGTTCAGCCCCCTGCTCAGACGGTGCCGAACGCCTCACCGCCCGCCGTCAGGCGCGCCGTGCCCGAGGTCGCGTCGGCCAGCCAGGTGCCGAAGGCGTCGATGTCGGCCTCGGGCAGGCCGAGTTCGATGGTGACCTCCGCCCCGTAGCGCACCTCGCGCACCTCGCGGCCCGTGGCGCGCAGGTCGTTCTCCAGCCGTCCGGCGCGCTCGTGCCCGACGGTGATGCTCACCAGCCGGAAGCGGCGGCGGGTGACGGTGCCGAGGGCGTCCAGCGCCTCGCCGACAGCTCCGCCGTACGCGCGGATCAGCCCGCCGGCGCCGAGTTTGACGCCGCCGAAGTAGCGGGTGACGACGGCGACGGCGTAGCGCACGTCCCGCCGCAGCAGCATCTGCAGCATGGGCACCCCGGCGGTGCCGCCGGGCTCGCCGTCGTCGCTCGCCTTCTGGATGCCGGCGTCCACGCCGATGACGTACGCCGAGCAGTTGTGGTTGGCGGCCGGGTGCTGTTTGCGGATTCGTGCGATGAACTCCTGCGCCTCGGCCTCGGTGGCGGCGGGCGCGAGGGCGCACAGGAAGCGGGAGCGGCTGATCTCGGTCTCGTGCACGCCTTCGGCGGCGACGGTGAGGTACTGCGAGGGCCCGCCGGGCCGCTCCGGCTGGTCGCGCTGCTCCTGCTGCATCCATCCAGCCTATGGCCCGGCGAGCGGGAATCGTCGGGCGGCGGTGTCCGTTGCGCAGGAGGCGGGGCGCCGTCGTGAGGCGGGCCTCGGATCGGAGAACCGGAGGGCGGAGAGACGATGTACGGCGACCAGGCGACGGTACGCGGCATTCTCACGGAGCTGGGCGACACCTGGGCGGTGGTGGGCCTCTCGGCCAACGCGTCGCGGGCGGCCTACGGGGTGGCCCAGGTGCTCCAGCGGTACGGCAAGCGGATCGTGCCCGTCCATCCGAAGGCCGAGGCGGTGCACGGCGAGCCGGGTTACCGGAGTCTGGCGGACATCCCCTTCCCGGTCGATGTGGTGGACGTCTTCGTCAACGCGCGGCTCGCGGGCCAGGTCGCGGACGAGGCGGTGGCGGCCGGGGCCAAGGCGGTCTGGTTCCAGCTCGGCGTCATCGATGAGGCGGCGTACGAGCGCACCCGCGCGGCCGGGCTGGAGATGGTCATGGACCGCTGTCCGGCGATCGAGATCCCCCGGCTCGCATGAAGGACGCTGGCTAGTGCCGTGACCGGCGATGTTTGCCCGTCGAGGAGCGTCGTCGTGGGGGCACCGCCCGCGCGAGCGGAGCCGAGCGTGCGATCGCAGGCGGCCGGAGGTCCTTGTAGCAGAGCTACCAGGGCTTTTGGCCAACGCCGCTGGGGGCGCCCCCTGCTCGTAGAGCTCGGGGGAGTGCGTGCCGGGCGGCGCGACAGGGCAAAGCTTGCCGGGAGGGGCACCAGGTGGGCCGTGCACGGGGCGCACGGATGTGCGGGTACGGGCGTGCGCTAACGTCCGGCGCATGAGCACGACAAGAAACGTCCCGGTCAGGTGCGCCGGGCCGCAGGATGCCGAGGAGATCGTGCGGCTGCGCCGGATCATGTTCGCCGCGATGGACGGCGAGGACCGGCCCGGCGCCTGGGAGCGGGATGCCGCGCTCATGGTGCGCCGGGGCCTGGCCGAACCGCACCCGTCGCTGATGGCGTTCGTGGTGGACGGGGACGGGCCGGGCGAGCATCAGCTGGCGGCGAGCGCCATGGGGCGGATCGAGGACCGGCTGCCGGGACCGCGCAATCCGGCGGGGCGCTTCGGCTTCGTCTTCAACGTCTGCACCGACGAGCCCTACCGGGGCCGGGGCTACGCGAAGGCCGTCACCGAGGCGCTGCTCGCGCGCTTCGCCGAGCGCGGCGTCGTCCGGGTGGACCTGCACACGACCGCGGAGGCCGAGGGGATCTACCGCGCCCTGGGTTTCGCCGAGCGCGCCACCGCGCTCTCCCTGACCCTGGCCGAGCGGCGCGTATAGACCGGCCGCTCCACAGCCGGACACCCGCGTCCTGCACTCGGCCGGCCCGGCTCTCGACCGCCTGCCCGCCCGGGAGAGCCGGGGGCGCGGGGCGCCCCTGGTCAGGCGGCGTGCCGGCCCAGCCCCTCCACCAGTTCAGCGCCCGGGAGCGAGGCCAGCGCCTTCCCGGGCACGATCAGCTTGCCCCGGCGCCTGCCGCTGCCGACCAGCACCCAGGGCAGGGCGGCCACTTCGGTGTCGATCAGCAGCGGCCACCCGGCGGGCAGGCCGAGCGGGGTGATGCCGCCGAATTCCATGCCTGTCTCACCGACGGCCGTCTCGTGGGGCGCGAAGGAGACCTTGCGGGCGCCCAGTTGCCGCCGCGCCACTCCGTTGACGTCGGCGCGGGCGGCGGAGAGCACCAGGCAGGCGGCGAGGACGCGCGCACCGCCCTGCTTGGCGGCCACGACCACGCAGTTCGCCGAGTTCGCCAGCAGGTCCCGGCCGTATGTCTCCACGAAGGCGACTGTGTCCGCCTTCTCCGGGTCGGTGTCGACGTAGAGCACTTGGTCGGCGGGGACGGGACCCTGCCACTGGCGTACGGCGGCGGCGACGGGCGCGATGAGCTGGTCCAGCACCTCGGGTGCGGGAGTGGCGTGGTCGAAGTCTCCGATGGGCGAGCGCATGGCTGGCACCTTAGCCGCTGCGCGGGGGCGCGCTCAGCGTGGTTCGGGGACCGAGACGGCCATCGACAGTTCGACGGGGGCGCGCTCCTCGTTGCGGTATCCGTGCGGGAGGTGGGCGGCGAAGCAGGCGGAGGTGCCCGCGGGGACCCGGTGGTCGGCGCCGTCCACGGTGAGGGTGAGGGTGCCGGCCGTGACGTGGAGGAGTTCGGTGGTGCCTTGCGGGTGGGGGTCGGAGGAACGGCCCTCGCCGGGCATCAGTTTCCACGACCACAGCTCCAGCGGCCCCGGCGCCTCGGTGCCCGTCAGCAGGGTGCCGTGGCTGCCCGCCTCGGTGGACCACAGCCGGATGGCCTGCTCCGGCGGCACCAGGCGCACCCGCGGTGCGCTGTCGAAGTCGAGGAGCGAGGTGATGCTGATGCCGAGCGCGTCGGCGACCTTGACGACGGTGCCGACGCTGGGGTTGGTGCGGGCCTGTTCGATCTGGATGAGCATGCCGCGGCTGACGCCGGCGCGTGCGGCCAGCGCGTCCAGGGTGAAGCCGCGTTCGGTGCGGAAGCGTTTGAGGTTGCGGGCGAGGGCCTGCGTGAGGTGGTCAAGGTCCGTCACAGTGGTCCGCACCGTCCAAAATACTAGATGGCAATGTACACTCGACTGAACTACGGTGTGCCGTACCTGAGCGTTCATCCCACCGTACTTCGAGGAGCCCCGCCCCATGACAGCTGCCTTCGCCCTGGCCACCAGCCTGCTGTGGGGGCTGGCCGACTTCGGCGGCGGACTGCTCAGCAAACGGCTGCGCGAACTGACGGTGGTCGTGGTCTCCCAGGGGACCGCGGCCCTCGTGCTGGCCACCGTGGTGCTGGCGACCGGCGCGTGGAGCGAGCTGGACGCACGGCTGCTGGGATGCGCCGTCGCGGCCGGCGCCATCGGGCCGGTCTCCATGCTGTGCTTCTACCGCGCGCTGGCCGTCGGTCCGATGGGGGTGGTCTCGCCCGTGGCCACACTGGGGAGCGTGGCCGTGCCGGTCGGCGTGGGGATGGCCCTGCACGGCGAGCGGCCCGGACCGCTCCAGGCGGTGGGCACCCTCATCGCCGTGGCGGGCGTGGTGCTGGCCGGCGGGGTGGGCGGCGGCGGAGCGCCGGTGCGGCAGCGCACCATCGTGCTCACCCTGGTCGCCGCCCTCGGCTTCGGCGCGACCATGAGCCTGGTGGCCGAGGCGTCCGCCACCGTCACCGGGCTCTTCCTCACGCTGCTCGTCCAACGGGTGGTCAACGTCCTGGTGGGCGGCGGGGCGTTGTACGTTTCCGTACGGCGGGGCACGCCCGCCCTCCCCGGAGGCCCCGAAGGCGGCGTGCGCGCGATCTGGCGCGCGCTCCCGGCCCTGAGCTTCGTGGGCCTCGCGGACGTCGCGGCCAACGGCACGTACGCGGTGGCCGCACAGCACGGCCCGGTGACCGTCGCCGCTGTGCTCGCCTCGCTCTATCCCGTCGTCACCGCGCTGGCGGCGCGGGGCGTCCTCCAGGAGCGGCTGCGCGCACTCCAGACCGCGGGCGCGGGACTGGCCCTGCTCGGCACGGTGTTGCTGGCCTCGGGCTGAGACGGCACGAGTGCGGAGTGCGTGAGAGGCCGCGCTACAGCTGCCGCAGTGCGTACAGCAGCAGCGCGAAGCCCTGGACCGCCACGGCGAGCGCCAGCAGGAGGCGCAGGGTCCGGTTGCTCACAGGGCGCCTCCGCGTGCGGGCAGGTGGTCAGCGATCGGGTGCCGTATCCAGTGTGCCCGGCCCGGGGGCCGAAGCACCGTTCCCCTCGCCCCGGCGCCCGGATCCCCCGGCGCCGTCCGTCCCGGCGCCCGCCTCCGCCTCGTACTCGGCGCGTGGCTGCGGCAGTTCGGCGAGCGCGAGCAGTTCCTCGGGGGTGACGCCCTCGGGCACCGGGACCGGCGGCGGGGTGCGCAGCGGAGGGAGCCAGCCGGCCTCCGGGTCCAGTCTGCGTACCACCTTGGCGGGCGCGCCTGCCACCACCGCGTGGTCGGGCACCTCACCGCGCACGACAGCACCCGCCGCCACCACCACGTTGCGGCCCAGCCGGGCGCCGGGCAGCACCACCGCACCGGCGCCGAGCCAGCTTCCGGAGCCGATCTCGACGGGCGCGGAGCGCGGCCACTGCTTGCCGACGGGACGGGCGGGATCGTCGTAGGAGTGGTTGGTGGAGGTGATGTACACATACGGGCCGCAGAAGACGTCGTCGCCGACCACGACCCCGGTGTCCGCTATGACATGGCTGCCCCTGCCCAGCACCACGCCGTTGCCCAGCAGCAGCACGGCATCCGGACCCAGGTCGAGGTCGGGCATCATCCCGGCGGTGAGCGTCACGTCCTGGCCGACGACACAGTGGTCCCCGATCTCGATCCAGGGCGCCCCGAAGATCGTGCCCTGCGGGAAGGCGAGCCGGGTGCCGGCGCCGATCCGGCGGAACGCGTACGGCCCAGGGCGCTGGGCGGTGACGGCGCCCGCCCGCTGGATCCGGCGCCAGATTCCGTGCACGGCTCGGGAGGTGAGGGACGAGAACGTGTTCTGGATCGAGGGCACGCGGTCACCGTACTGCCCTGCCGCCGGGCAGCCCCGGTGACCTTCCTCACGAGGCCGCGAGCGGACACCGCCGCCCACCGCTCAGGAGTCCGCGGGCTCCTGGTCGTGGGCAGGCCGCCGGGCGTCGGCCGGTACTCGGGCGACGACGGCCCCGCGGTGCTGCTGTGCCAGGTCCACATAGACGAGCGCGTTCAGCTTGATGCCCTCGCGCTCCTCGTCGCTCAGCTCACGCCTGACCTTGCCCGGGACCCCGGCCACCAGGGAGCCCGGCGGTACGGTCATGCCCTGCGGCACCAGCGTCTGGGCGGCAATGAGCGAACCCGCGCCGATGTGCGCGCCGTTGAGGACGGTTGCACCCATGCCGACCAGGACGTCGTCCTCGATCGTGCAGCCGTGCAGCACGGCGTTGTGGCCGACCGTGACGCCCTTGCCGAGGGTGACGGGGAATCCGGCATCGACGTGCACGGTGCTGTTGTCCTGGATGTTGCTGCGCTCGCCGAGCACGATCGGCTCGGCCTCGGCGCGCAGCACGGCGCCATACCACAGGCTCGATCCGGCGGCCATGACCACCTCACCGACCACGACGGCGGACGGAGCGGCGAAAGCCCCGGGGTCGATTCGGGGCTGACGGCCTCCCACGGCCATGACCAGTGCGCGCTCAGGCACGGCGTTCTCCGTTCTCAGTCCGCCGCGGGCACGGCCCCGGGGCTCTCCCCGGCGGACTCCGTCCTGTCCCGAGTACCGTGCCGGTCCGCGCTCTTCGCACTCACCTCACCGGTGCTCACATCCCCGGTGCTCCCACCCGGGACGCCCTCGCCTGCCGCGTCCTCGTCCAGCGGGCTCTGCCCGGGGACGGCCCCCTCCCGCGCGTCACCGCTCTCCGCGTGTTCCGCGAGGGACTTGGCCGCGCGGCGCTTGACCACCAGCATGGAGCCCGCCCCGAGCAGCACCGCGAGCACGAGGCCGAGCCAGGAGAAGCGCTTGAGCCACGCCTCGGCGACGATGCCGACGTAGTAGATGACGGCCGTGGTGCCGCCGGCCCACACGGCGCCGCCGAGCACGTTCGCCGTCAGGAACTTCCAGTACGGCATCTTCAGCACCCCGGCCAGCGGCCCCGCGAAGATCCGCAACAGGGCGATGAAGCGTCCGAAGAAGACCGCCCACATGCCCCAGCGCTGGAAGGAACGCTCGGCCGTGGCCACATGTCCGGGCCCGAAGTGCTTGGGGAACCTGCCCCCCAGCCAGACCAGCAGGGGCTTGCCGCCCTTGCGTCCGATGCCGTACCCGATCGAGTCCCCGATGATCGCGCCGGCGGTGGCGCACACCCCCAGGACCACCGGATCGATATGCCCCTGCTGAGAGGCCAGCAGCGCGGAGCTGACCAGCACGATCTCCCCGGGGAGCGGGATCCCCAGGCTCTCCAGCCCGATGACCACCCCCACCAGGAGGTAGACACTCACGGCCGGGATGCTCTCCAGCCACTCCTGGATGTGCAACTACGGGTTCCTCTCAAGGGTTTCGGAGCACGGTTCCAGGAAGCCTACTCGATCACACGGGCGAGCCGTCTCCGGCGGCCAGGGCGGGCAGGGCGCGTACCGGCCCGGTCAGTCGTGGGGCCGCAGCGTCCACACGACCGTCATCTCGCTGGTCACGTCGCCGTCGGCACGGGTGACGGCGACGGTCACCGGGAACTCGGGGCGCTCGCCCCCCTCCAGCTCGGCCAGGACCTCGGCGACGGGCCGGCCCAGCTCGGCGGTCGCGGTCAGGTCGCCCTTGGCCAGCTTCTTGTAGCGGACCTCGGCGTGGACCGGGAGCGGCACGGCGCGCGAGAGCTGATCGGCGAAGGCCGCCAGCACGACGGCGCCACTCGCCGATTCGGCGAGGGTGAACATCGCACCGGCGTGGGGGCCGCCGACGTGGTTGTGGTATTCGCTCTGGTCCGGCAGCGCGACGACGGCCCGCTCGGGCGTGGTCTCCAGGTACCGGAGGTTCAGGGTGCGGGCCATCGGGACCGAGGCCGACATCAACTCGCCTATGGAAGGCTCGTGCGACTGTGCTGACATGCCCGCACGTTACCACCGAGTAATAGGACAGGCAGCGTCTTCGCACACCCGCTCCCCGCTCGCTCGTGTAGCGGGTCCGTACCGATCGGCGGGCGGACGTAGTCGGCGTTCCGCGCACACCATAAGGTTGTCGGCCATGTGGCCAGGACAGCAGCAGCCGGGGGGCGAGCAGAACCCTCAGCAGCCCAACCCGTACCAGCAGCCGGGATATCAGCAGCCGAATCCGTACCAGCAGCCCGGCTACGGGCAGCAGCCGGGCACGGGACAACAGCCCGGCTACGGGCAGCAGCCAGGAACGGGCCAGCAGCCCGGGTACGGCCAGCCCGCGGGCGGGCAGCAGCCGAGCCCCTATGCCCAGCAGCCGGCAGGCCCCGGCCAGCCGGGCCAGTGGGGTCCGGCGAGCGTGCCGGGCGGCCCGCAGGCGCCCAAGGGCGGGGGCGGCGGCAAGCAGAAGACCGTGATCATCTCGATCGTCGCCGCGGTCGCGGTGGTGGCCGCCGCGGTGACCGGCTACGTGGTCCTCGGGGGCGACGACGGCAAGGACGAGGCGTCCGGCAAACCGTCGGCGAGCGCGAAGCAGAAGGAGAGGAAGTCCGAGGACGAGGGGTCAACGGGCGGCAGCACCGAACCGGGCGGGGGCGGCGGGGCCGAGGAGGATCCCTCCAAGCCGGTGATCTCCGGCTGGCAGACCGTCGTCAACCCCAAGTGGTACTCGGCGTTCGACGTGCCCAAGACCAAGGACTGGACGGTCCAGAAGCCCGGTGTCATCACCGGCTTCGAGGACGACAAGGGCAAGGTCATGGTCGCCATGTCGGCACCCGCCTACTACAAGGACAAGTGGTGCAAGGACAGCAGCCGCGCCGCCGTCGGCACCAAGGGCGCGCAGGGCTCCAAGGACACCGAAGAAGCCGCCAAGATAGCGGCCGAGAACTTCGCCATAGCCGGCTACGACCAGAAGCAGAAGGGACACCTCAGCCAGACGAAGACGAAGCCGTTCAAGAACAAGCACGGCATCAAGGGCCACACCGCCATGGTGACGTTGACCGGGGCACCGAAGGAGGACAAGTGCGCCACCAGCGCCGCCAAAGTCGTCACGGCCTCCTGGATCAACACCAACGGTGACCTGGCGATCTGGGTCCTCTACACGGACGCCGGAGTCAAGGACGAGGTGCCGGACGCCACGATCAAGAAGATGCTCTCCAGCCTGCGCAATTACGAGGCATCCGGCGACGAGGACGAGCCGCGCGGCTGACCGGACGAATCCACCGGCACCCGAGCGGCCCGGCTCGATGGGGCGGTACGGCCCTGGCGGCCCGCGCGTTCCGGCCCAAGCTCAGGACGGCACCTTCAGCCGATGCTGAAGGCGCCGTCCGGCGGTTCGGGCGACGGCACGGCGTCCCCGTCCTGGACGGCGCGCGCGCCCTGGGCGAAGCGGGCAAGTGCCGGGCCGTGCTCGACGCGCGCGGGAAACGGGTCGCCCGAGCAGCGCCGGGCCAGCTCGGAGAGCGGCTGTTGCTCGTGCGCGGCGAGCAGGACGATGTTCCCGAAGCGGCGTCCGCGCAGCACGGCGGGCTCGGCGACGATCGCGAGGCAGGCGAAGACCTCGGCGAACGTGGCCAGTTGGGAGGCGAGGAAGCGGAAGGGGATGGCGTCGGCGAGGTTGGCCACATACCGGCCGCCTGGCCGCAGCACACGGGCCGCCTCGCGCGCGTAGGGCAGCGTCGTCAGATGCGGAGGCACCCGCGAGCCGCCGTAGACATCGGCGATCAGCACATCGGCGCTGTCCTCCGCGGCTTCTTCCAGCACCGCGCGCCCGTCGCCCGCCGTCACGGCGACCCCGCTGTCCGCAGGCAGCGGGAGGTGGCCGGCCACCAGTTCCATCAGCCGGGCGTCGGAGTCGGCGACCCGCTGCCGGGAGCCGGGGCGGGTCGCCGCGACATAGCGGGGCAGGGTGAGCGCCCCGCCGCCGAGGTGCAGCACATCCAGGGGCGCGCCGGGTGGTGCGGCCAGATCGAGCAGGTGCCCGATGCGGCGGGCGTACTCGAACTCCAGGTGCGCGGGATCGTCCAGATCCACGTAGGACTGGGGCGCCCCGTCAACGGTCAGCAGCCAGGCATGCGCCCGGTCGATGTCCGGCATCAGCTTGGCGGTGCCGCTCGCGACGGCACGGGTGACGGGTATCGGCTCCTGGACCGGATCAGCTTCCACCATCCCATTGTGATGGCGGCGCGCCCGTGGGGAGCACCCCGGTCTCCGGAGCGATGCGGGTGACCCGGCCGACGGCGAGTGTGGCGCCGCCCTCCCCCACCGCGAAGCGCAGTCCGCTCTCCAGCGGCACGGCGGTATCGAGCCTGACTCTGGCCTCGACCTCGCCGCCGGGCAGTCCCGGCTCCCGCCCGCCGAGAAGGATCACGCCCGGGACCGTGGCGGTACGCAGCTGGAACCCGGCGCGCGTTCCTGGCCGCAGCGGGGTGTCCCGGCCGCCCTCGGCCGCGGTCAGCAGCCGGAGCCCGGCCTCCATACATCGCCCGCTGGTGAGGCTCCCCGCAGGGGCGAGCACCGCGCCGCGCAGGTCGGCGGCGGGTCCGGTCAGCAGCAGGGTGACGGCCTCCCCGGCCGTCGCCGCTCCCGCCGGGGCCCCGCCGGTCTCGACCTCGGCCACCCGCACGTCCACCGGCCCGTCCGGCGCGTAGGCCCGCAGCCGGTCGCCGATCTTGACCGTGCCGCGTTCCACGGTGCCGGCGACCCGCGCGCCGCGCCCGGCAGCCACTGCCGCCGCCGTCACGGGCAGTATCAGCGGGGCAGCGGTATCACGCTCGGGCTGCGGAACATAGGTGTCAACGGCGTCCAGCAGCGCCTCGATGGAGCCGGTCCACAGCGGGTCGCCCGCCAGTGCGCGCTCGGCCGAGACGCGCAGCACCGGGAGGGTGTCCCCGGCGAAGCCATAGGTGTTCAGCAGCGCGCGTACGTCGAGTTCGACCAGTTCGGTCAGCTCGTCCTCACCCTCGTCGGATTTGGTGAGGGCGACGACGAGGTGTTCGACGCCCATCAGGTGAGCCAGCAGGACGTGTTCGGTGGTCTGCGGGCGCACCCCGTCGAGGACGGAGACGGCCAGGACGGCGCCGTCGAGCACTCCGACGCCCGCCGTCGCAAGGAGTCCGGGGCCGCTCGGCATCTCCAGGTGGGTGTAGCGGCGGGTGTCGGTCTCGTACTCGGCCCACAATGCCTCGGTCTGGGACCTGGCCTGTGGTCGGGGCTGCGGTTCGGGCGGTTCGGACCGGCGTCGCGGCGGCCCGGATCGCCCTGTGGGCGGCGTGCCGGGACCGCCCGGAGCCCGGGTGAAGGCCGCGGCGAGGGTGCTCTTGCCGTGACCCGCGTGACCCAGGGTGCCGATGGTCAGATGCGGCTTGACGTACGGACGGACAGAGCCGGACATAGCGGGTCCTTCCTGGAACCTGGATGCGCGCCGCGCGAAGAAGAGAAAAAGAGAGGAAGAGAGAGGGACCCCGGAAGAGGACCGACCCTCCCCCTGTGGGGCCTCGGCCTGTCCGGGAAGGGTCAGCTTCGGCAGTCGCGGACGGCAGACATGCCGCGGAGGGCGTGGCAGGCGCACGCACCCCGGGTCCGCAGGACGGCAGCCTTCCGCCCCGCCGCCGGGGCGGTACGGGCGAAAGGCGTCAGCTGCCGGATCATCGCCCAGATGATGTACCGCACGGCCACCGCTCGTCGAACGGTTTTCACAGCGTCCCCCGCCACCCGGGCCCCGGCCCTTCTCCACGCAGGTGGAGGCGGGGTGTCCGGGACGCGAACACCCGGGCAGAAGCACGCTTTCCGGACGTTCGGTACCTCACCGGACGGCGGAAGAACCGCTTCGTCGGTTACGCTCCCCCACGTGCCCGACCCCGCCTCGCAGTCAGACGGTGTCCCCTGCCGTCTCGCTCAGACGCTGCTCTCCCCCTGGTCCCGATTCGCCCTGCTGCTCGTGCTGCTGGGCGCGGCGGCCACGGCGATGGTGCTCTACGAGCCACAGCGCGTTCTCGCCCACGGCTGGCCTCCCCAGATCGGCGGCAGTACGGCCCTCGCCCTGTTCGGCGCGGCCTACGGCCTGTGCACGGCGGCCTTCGTGCCCCGGCCGGTGCTCAACATCGCCGCGGGTGCCCTCTTCGGCGCGGGCGCCGGCACGTTCTCGGCGACGGCGGGCACGGTGATCGGCGCGGGTATCGCCTTCGGGCTGGGCAGGATGCTGGGCCAGGACGCGCTGCGCCCGCTGCTTCGCGCCCGCTGGATGGCGGCGGCCGACCGCCTGCTGAGCAAGCACGGCTTCCGTTCGATGCTGGTGCTGCGGCTGCTGCCCGGGGTGCCGTTCGCGGCCTCCAACTACGGGGCGGCGGTCTCCAGGATGCGCTGGGTGGCCTTTCTGGGCGCGACGGCGCTGGGTTCGGTGCCCAACACGGCGGCGTACGTGATCGCGGGCAGCAGCGCCGCGAAGCCGACCTCGCCGGTCTTCCTCGCCTCGTTCGGCTTCATCGCCCTGTCGGCGCTGGTGGGGGGCGTGGTGGCCTGGCGCAAGCGGGCGCATCTGAGCGCCGCCGCCTCCCCCTGACGGCCGCCCGCTTCCGAAGGCCCGTACCGTACTCCCGACGCCGCATACCGCAGGCCATGCAGGCCACGCACTCCCGGTGACCGGCGTCATGTCGGGCCTTCCGCCCCTTCCCGCCCCGACCATCAAAGGGACGAGCGCAGCCGCAGATGTCTTGGTTTGAATCCTTTGTTCTGGGACTTGTTCAGGGACTGACCGAATTCCTCCCGATCTCCTCCAGCGCCCATCTGCGGCTCGCCGCTGCCTTCGCGGGCTGGGAGGACCCCGGAGCCGCGTTCACCGCCGTCACTCAGATCGGCACCGAGGCGGCCGTGCTGATCTACTTCCGCAAGGACATCGGCCGGATCCTCTCCGCGTGGTTCCGCTCGTTCTACAGTTCCGGGGCACGGCACGAGCACGACGCCAAGACGGGCTGGCTGGTCATCGTCGGTTCCATCCCGATCGGCGTGCTCGGGCTGGTCTTCAAGGACCAGATCGAGGGCCCGTTCCGGGATCTGCGGCTGATCGCGACGACGCTCGTCGTACTCGGCGTGATCCTCGGCATCGCCGACCGCATGGCGGCCCGGGATTCCGGCGGCGGCCGTCACCGCGCCCGCCGCGAACGCAAATCACTCGAACAATTGAACGTGAAGGACGGTCTGCTCTTCGGCTGTGCGCAGGCGCTGGCCCTCATCCCCGGAGTCTCCCGCTCCGGAGCGACCATCAGCGGCGGCCTGTTCATGGGCTACCGGCGGGAGGCGGCGGCCCGCTATTCCTTCCTGCTGGCCATCCCGGCCGTGCTGGCCTCTGGCCTGTTCGAGCTGAAGGACATCGGCGAGGGCCATGTCTCCTGGGGACCCACGGCGTTCGCGACAGTGCTGGCCTTCGTGGTCGCCTATGCCGTCATCTCGTGGTTCATGAACTGGATTTCCACCCGCAGCTTCATGCCGTTCGTCATCTACCGCATCCTCCTGGGCCTCGCCCTGTTCGCGCTGGTCGCGGCCGGCGTCCTCAGCCCGCACGCGGGCGAGGCGGCGGGCTAGATGTAAGGAGGACCGTCGTCGGACCCGGGCCGGGACAGCGCACGCTCCTGGGCGCGTCTGCGGCGCAGCACCAGCAGATCCACCCCCGCTCCCAGCGCCAGCAGTCCGCACAGCGCGGCCAGCACGCTGAGCACGGTGGAGCTGGGTGAGGTGTGCTCGTCGGAGGAGGACGCCCACCAGGCGAAGAGCGCGCTCACCGCGGCGAAGAAGGGCAGGCCCACACCTGCCAGCAGGGTGCGCAGCCACAGATCGCTGCGTGCGGTGACCGGTTCGGTGCCGGAGCGGCGACGGCGCCGGGGGTCCTCGTCCCGGGGCGGCCCTGGCTGAGGTGGCTGGGACACGGGGCTGCCTTTCGCCGGAGCGGACAGGGATGGACGAAAAGAAGAAATGGGGCCGCGGCCCCCTCCATGATCACCACGCGGGGCGCCGGGGGTACGAGGACGCGCCCGGCCGCCGTCACAGGCCCGGCAATGTGTCCTGTTCGACTTCGGTCACGGGAGGGGTGGGAGCGGTGCGTACGGCCAGCTTGTGCCGGCAGTCGGGGCCGAGGCCCCAGATGCGGGAGGCGCGGTCGCGCAGCGGCTGGCCGCACATTCGGCACAGCACCCGCCGGCCGGCCACCGGTTCGCTGTCCGGCAGCGCCGGCGCCTGCGGCACCCCTTCGCTGTCCTGGTCCACCCGGTCCACACTGCCCGTCCGACCCGCCCGGTCCATCCGCTGTTCTCCCGCCCGTTCGGCACCTCCGCCCCAGGGCACCGGCCCGGGGCGCCACCCGCGCACCGTACCAACGAGGTGCACTCGTGCGGCCCAATCCGGCGTGCGGGCCGTACCTGCCTCCGCACACGGTGGGGGTGCAACGACAGCTACCTCACGGGAGCGAACATGCGAATTCGTACCGCCATCGTCGCCGGCGCCCTGAGCGCCACAGCACTGCTCGGCGCGACCGGGGGCGCCGCCGTCGCCGACGAAGGCCCGAAGGGCAAGACCGGCCATTCTCCGGGCGTCCTTTCCGGGGACAACTTCCAGATCCCCGTGCACGTTCCGGTGAACGTATGCAACAACCCCATCGTCGGGCTGCTGAGCCCCACGGTGAAGGACTCCTGCGTCAACAAGTGACGCGGTAGGCCCTCCGGCAGAACCCCGGCGCGCGTTCCGTACGGCGCCGGGGTTCTGCCGTGTCCCTGGCGGGCCCGTCGGGGAAGCCGCCGTCCCTCCTCCAGGTGCACCGCCGCGCCGTGGCAGGCCCGCGCTGCCACACTGGCCCCATGGAGAACTTCTACCGTGGCCCGGCGACGCTGCTGACCGGAGCGGCCGAGGTCCCCGTGGACGCGGCGCTGTTCACGGAGGACACGGGCCCCGAGACCGCCTGGTCGGGCACGGTCAGGCCGATGGGTGAGCGGCGGCTGTGGGTCGAACTGGAGGGCGACACAGCCCGGCTGCGGCTCTCGGACGGGCGCATGGGCCGCGTCACCGTACTGGGCAGCGGCTGGGGCCCGGTCGAGGTCTCCGGCGAGGGCCCGGTACCGTCGTAGAGCGGACACGCTTCCCGCGTGAGCCACCCGTGGTCTCGCCGACGTAGCTCGCGCACGTATGCGGACCGCGTCCGTTTCCCGCGTCCAGCACGCCCGGACGCGGCCCGGTACCGCGGTCCTCCCCCTGCAGGGGGCCAGAGGCCGGGCGCACTGACGCTCGTCGTGGCGCCGATGTCACCTTCGGCAGACCGACTCATCCGCTGGTAGGTGGATGCCGCGCCCTCCCCGTACTCCCGTAGCTGTACGTGAAGACGAGCCTGTCAGGGGACGACATGCTGCTCCATTCGGAGCATCGTTGAGGGCATGAACGGGATGCCCGAACGGTACCGACGGAGCGGGACATGAGCCCGCTGGTCATGGCGCTGCTGCTGTCACTGGTCTCGGCGGTCAGCTACGCGCTGGCCGCGATCTTGCAGGAGCGGCTCGCCGCGACGACCACGCCGAGCCGGCTCGGCCTGCTGCGCTCGGGCAAGTGGTGGGCAGCGGCGGTGCTACAGGGCTCGGGCGCGCTGTTGCACGTCGTCGCGCTCGGGCTCGGGCCGCTGACGGTGGTGCAGCCGCTGGGCGTGCTCACCCTCGTGCTGGCCGCGCCGATGGCCGCCGTCCTGGTCAAGCGCCCGGTGACCATGGCGGCCTGGCGGGGGATCGTGCTGGTCTCGGTGGGGCTGGCCGGAATTCTCATGCTCACCGGCTCGCACAGCGGCGACTCGCTCGGCGGCGTCGGCCAACTCGCCCTGGCCGCAGCCGTACTGGGCACGCTCGTCCTCCTCGTCGGCCTCGCCGCGACAGCACGGCGCGGCCCCTCGACGCCCAGCAGGGAGCGCCTCGTGCTGCGCAGTGTCTCGCTGGCTCTCGCCGCCGGAGTGGCCTACGGCGCGGCCTCGGTCTTCGTCAAGACACTCGCGGACAACTGGCGCTCGGCCCCGTCGGCCACCATGGTGCCGCTGCTGGCGCTGGTCGTCGTGCTGGCCTGCGCCGGGCTCGCGACCTCGCAGGCTTCCTACCGGGGCGCCGGCCTGGCGACACCGCTGGCGACCACAACGGTCTCCAATCCGGTCGTCGCGGCGGCGGCCGGCATCATCCTCCTGGAGGAGGGCTTCCGTTACGGCCTGCTGGGAGCGCTCCTGGCGGCGGTCGCCGGCGCCGCCGCGTCCTGGGGCCTGGTGGTGCTCACAGTTGACAGCACGGGAGAGGCCCGCACAGGAGACCCGGACGCGGACACCACCGGCCGGACCGGCACACCCAGAGGTGACGGTGAGGAGCCCGACACGCAGCTGAGAGCCGTGGTGATCCCTCGTCAGGAAGGCGGAAGCCCCGCCTCCCGCCGCCCGGTTCCCGCGTCATAGCTCCGCCCACCACGCGCAGTCGGCCCTCTCCCGCCCCGGTCTCTCCTGCCCCTGCCTCTCCTGCGCCGCGCGCCGCGCCCGTCACCGAACGCGGCATCGCGTGTGTCAGACCCCTCCCGCACACTGGTGGCCGGAGCACCGGATGAAGGAGGCGGGGCATGCGTCCGTTGGTGGCGTCGCGCTGGGTACGTCCGGCGCTTCCCCTGCTGGCCGGCGCCCTGCCCGCACTGGCATTCCCCGCGCCTTCGCTGTGGTGGCTGGCGTATGTGGCCCTGGTTCCGCTGCTGTTGATGCTGCGGGCAGCACCGACGGGGCGCGCGGCGGCGGTGTCCGGCTGGCTGGGCGGCACCGGGTTCATGCTGTCCGTGCACCACTGGCTGATGCCGAGCCTGACCGTCTTCATCGTCGTACTCGCCGCTCTGCTGGGCCTGCTGTGGGCGCCGTGGGGCTGGCTCGCGCACCGGATGCTGCGGGGCGGCGCGGGTGGAGGCAGGCTCGCCGCTGCTGTGGTGCTGATCCCGTCGGGCTGGCTGATGGTCGAACTGGTGCGTTCCTGGGAGTACCTGGGCGGTCCATGGGGCCTGCTGGGGGCCAGCCAGTGGGAGGTGCGTCCGGCGCTGCGGCTCGCCTCGGTGGGCGGAGCGTGGCTGGTGAGCTTCGTGGTGGTGGCGGTGAACACCGCGCTGGCCGCGCTCCTCGCCGTGCCGCGCGCCCGTCTGGGTGCTGTGGCGGCACTGCTGGTCACGGGCGTGCTGACGGGGGCCGTGTGGGCGTGGGCGCCCGGGCCGGAGCAGCACGGGGAGAGGCGGATCGCCGTCGTGCAGACCGGGGAGGCCGCCTCGCGGCAGGAGCGGTTCGCGCGGAGCGAGCGGCTGACGCGCGAGCTGGCCGGGCGCGGTGCCGAGTTGGTGGTGTGGGGCGAGAGCAGCGTCGGCTACGACCTGAAGAGCCGCCCGGATCTGGTGCGCAGGCTGGCCGGGCTCTCCCGGCTGACGGGCGCGCCGCTGCTGGTGAACGTGGACGCGCAGCGCAGCGACCGCCCCGGGATCTACAAGAGTTCGGTGCTCGTGGACGGGACCGGTCTCACCGCTCTGCGCTACGACAAGATGCGGCTGGTGCCGTTCGGCGAGTACATCCCGGCGCGCTCGGCGCTCGGCTGGGCCACCTCGGTCGGCCGGGCCGCCGGCGAGGACCGGCAGCGCGGCACGGAAGCGGTCGTCATGCGGGCGAACGGGCTGCGCTTCGGCCCGCTGATCTGCTTCGAGACGGCCTTCCCCGACATGAGCAGACACCTGGTGGCCGAGGGGGCGCAGGTACTGGTGGCGCAGTCCTCGACCTCCTCGTTCCAGCGCAGTTGGGCACCCGCACAGCACGCGTCGCTGGCCGCCCTGCGTGCGGCCGAGACAGGCCGTCCCGTGGTGCATGCGACGCTCACCGGCGTGAGCGTAGTGGCCGGCCCCGAGGGCGAACGGGTCGGTGAGCGGCTGGGAACCGAGCGCAGCGCGGCGACCGTCAGCGAGGTACCACTGGGGACGGGCGAGACACTGTATGTGCGCTACGGCGACTGGACGGTGCGCCTGGCAGTGACGGCGCTCGTGGCATTCGCCGCGGTGGAGGCCACGCGCTCGCTGCGCTCGCGCCGCTCCGGTGACGGGATCGCGCTCCCCGCTCCGGCACGCCGCTGACACACCCGCGCGCTCACCGTGTCTGCTCCCGTACGGCATCGACCACGCGTTCGCACAACTCGTGGGTCCGCAAGGCGTCCTGGGCCGAGAGCGTGGTGCCGGCGCGTACGGCATCCAGGAAGGCGAGGACCGCCTGCTCGATACCGCGCTGGCGCGCCACCGGCACCCAGTCGCCGCGGCGGCGGACGCTGGGCTGGCCCTTGTGGTCGATGATCTCGGAGAGGTTGCGCACCTCGCGCTTGGCATCCTGACCGGAAACCTCCAGCACCTCCTCGGCCGAGCCGGAAAGCCGGTTCATCACACCGAGGGCGGTGAAGCCCTCCCCCGCCAGCTGGAGCACCACGTGGTGCAGCCGTCCGCCCTCGGTCCTGGCCTGGACGCCGATGTGGTCGGGCACGCCGGGCGCGAGGAAGCGGAGGGTGTCCACGACATGGATGAAGTCGTCGAGGATCATCCGCCGCGGGTCCTCCGGAAGCCCCACCCGGTGCTTCTGAAGGAGGATCAGGTCCCGGGGGTGCCCCAGGCACTGCGTGTATCCGGGTGCGTAGCGGCGGTTGAAGCCCACGGCGAGGGAGGTGCCGCCGCGCTCGGCGAGTTCCACGAGGCGCCGGGACTCGGCGAGTTCGTAGGCGAGCGGCTTGTCCACGTAGGTGGGGACTTGGGCTTCCAGCAACCCGCGCACCAGTTCCGGGTGCGCGGCTGTCGCGGCGTGGACGAACGCGGCGTCGGGACGCGACGCGAGCAGTCCGTCAAGATCGGCGTGCCGATGCTCGCCGGGGATGCGGTAGGCGTCGCCGAGTGCGGCGAGGGTGGCGGAGTCCCGGGTGACCAGGTGCGGTTCCAGACCCGGCTGAGAGGTGAGCACCGGCAGATATGCCTTCTTGGCGATGTCGCCGAGTCCGATCACGCCGATCTTCACGGTGTTCTCCCTGACTGCTGCTCGGCGGCGGCCGTCTCCGCACCTCTGGGGCCGCCGTCTACTGCTGGGGGTGGCCGCGGCAGTCCGGACACGTGTGCGGACGGCCGCGACTGCGAAGCATACGTGCGCTACGCCGGACACCCGTCATTCGCCCTCGCTGCCGCCGGAACGGCCCTCCCTCCCGACACCTCCGTCCCACATGAGCCCGCCCCCTTCGCGGGGCCCGCGGCGCTCCCGGGATCCCCTATCACTCCGGAAGTCCGCAGCCGCCCGGACCCCCGGGAAGCCGGATCCCCGGAAATGCCGTCGCACCGGAGGGCACAAACGCCCAGGATGACGGGCATGACGACTGACACCGACGCCGGGCACGAGGGGCAGCCGGCCGCGTCCCCGCAGGAGACGCGCGCGGCCTCTCCCCGGACGACCCCGGAGGGCACCGGCACCGAGCGCGAACTGCTGGAGCAATGGCTGGACTTCCACCGGGCGACACTCCTGGCCAAGTGCGCGGGGCTGGACGACGAAGAACTGCGCCGGGCCTCGGCCCCGCCGTCCGAACTGACGCTGCTGGGCTTGGTGCGGCATCTGACCGACGTCGAACGTCACTGGTTCCGGCGGGTGTTCGACGAGGAGGACGCGGAACCGCTCTACTTCACCGAGGAGGCTCCGGACGACGACTTCGTGGTCGGCGAGGGCGATACGGGCCCCGGGGCGCTCGCCGTGTGGCGCGAGGAGGTCGCCAGAGCGCGAAAGTCGGCACAGAGCCGCTCCCTGGAGGAACTGGGCACCCACCCGAGGCGCGGCACGGTCGTCTCACTGCGCTGGATCCACCTCCACATGATCGAGGAATACGCGCGGCACAACGGCCACGCGGACCTGCTGCGCGAACGCATCGACGGCGCGACCGGCGACTGACGCCCGCCGCCTGGCACTCGCCCCACGCCCGCCGTGCGCCCTGCCAGGGCGCACGGCATGGACGGTGCGCCCCAGAGGTCCGCGCACGCGGTGCCCACGGCTGCGCGCCCCCGCCTCACCCCTGCGGGGACTTCCGGGAGGGCGTAGGGCTGTGAAGAGTTGCCCGAATGTCACGTATGACAAAAACCATGGTGCTCGCGGGGGCGGTGCTGTCGGCCGCGACGGGGTGTGTGACCGTGCCGGGCGCAGGCTCCGGACCGTCCGGCTCCGAGCCGGCCCCCCGCCTCGCCCCCGCCCCGGCGACGCCCACGGCCGGGGCGCCGGGCGCCCTGGGCCCTGACGCGGCGCCCCATGAGGGGGAGGCCCCCGCGCGAGAAGCGCTTTCGCGGCTCGACCGGCTCCCCGGAAGGCGAGTCGGAGCGGCCCTCGCGCGGTCGGGCGGCGCGGCCCTCCCGATGCGCGCTCCCTCCCCCAGCGTGCGGGAGAGTCTTCCGGCGCCAGGGGCGGATGCCGGGAAGCACCCCTCCCCCACGCCCGCCCGGCGCCCGGAGGCACCTGGATTCGCACGGGAGAACGAGCGTCACCAGCGGGCCGACAGCAGTGACGGCTCGGAGGGAGGGGGCGGCCCAGGCGGCCGGGGCGGCGGCTCCGACGTAGCCGTCTGCGCACTGGGCGAGGCGTACGGCCGGTGGGCCCAGGACAGTCCGCAGGCCCGCATCTGCCGTGCCGCCTACGGGAAGTGAGACCCGCGGCGGGCACAACCCGCGACAGGTGGCACCACGCATATGAGACGCGGGCAGGTGGCGGAGCTCGGCCGTCCTTGGTGCGGCCCCGCCCTACTCCCCTCCCGCGACCCACTCACCCCGCCCCTCGCCGCTTCCCGCCCCCGCTCCTCTCACGCGTGCCCTCACCTCGCGCACGCACTCCCGCGCCCGCACGGCCGCCCCATGCCGCCCGGCCAGCCTCTCGTCGCGGGGCGCTTCCCTCCCTACCGCCTGGTCCAGGGAGCCGGCCTCGCGACAGACTTCCTCCCCTTCCACCCCGTCAGAGGATGTCGTCAGCCAGTTGTCGCTCCAGACGGTCGATCGCGCTCCGGATGCCCTCGCCGTAGGAGTCCTCCCCCAGCGCGCCGAGTCTGTCCCGGGCGCGCCCCAGCTCGCGCCGGGCCGCCAGCTCGTTGCCGAGCTTGGCGTGGTCGGCCGCGAGGTTGAGATACAGCGAGGGATACAGCGCGCGCACCGCGAGGAGGTGCGTCCCCCAGCGGACCTGCTCCTGGGTCAGCGCGTCGGCCGCGGAGAGGGCTCGCAGATCCCACCGCAGCTCATCGGCCGGATCGTCCTGCGTGTCGGCCATGTAGTGCGCGATCGTGCAACGGTGGAAGAGGTGGCCGCTTGCCTCGGACTCCTCCCACAGCGCGGCGAAGCGATTCCGGGCCTCCTCCCTGTCGCCTCCGCGGTGCAGCATGACCGCCTGGCCGATCCTGACCATTGTCGCGTCCTCAGCGCCCTCGGGCACTTCTCGCTGGGGCTCCGCCACCGGGGGCTCCTCCCGTTCGCCGTTTCGCCGTCGCCGTGTGCCGCGTCGTGCCTACGACGCTAACGGCCACCTGTGACAATCGGGCTCACCCCGCGCCCCCCCTTCGCGCGCCTCAGCCCAGGTCGGGGATGCGCCAGTCGATGGGGGTGTGCCCCTGGGCGGCCACCGCCTCGTCGATCTGAGTGAAGGGGCGGGAGCCGAAGAACTTCTTCGCGGACAGTGGGGAGGGGTGCGCGCCCTGCACCACGGCGTGTCTGTCGGCGTCGATGAGCGGCAGCTTCTTCTTCGCGTAGTTGCCCCACAGCACGAAGACGGCCGGGTCGGGGCGGTCGGCGACGGCGCGGATCACGGCGTCGGTGAACTTCTCCCAGCCACGCCCCTTGTGCGAGTTGGCCTCCCCGGCGCGCACCGTCAGCACAGCGTTCAGCAGCAGCACGCCCTGCTCGGCCCAGGGCATCAGATATCCGTTGTCCGGAATCGGATGCCCCAGGTCAGCGCGCATCTCCTTGTAGATGTTGCGCAGGGAGGGCGGGGTCTTCACCCCGGGGCGCACCGAGAAGCACAGGCCGTGTCCCTGTCCCTCGCCGTGATACGGGTCCTGACCGAGTATCAGCACCTTGACCTGCTCGTAGGGCGTGGCGTCGAGGGCGGCGAACACCTCGTCCCGCGGCGGGTAGACGGGCCCCCTTGCCCGCTCCTCCTCGACGAACTCCGCCAGCTCCTTGAAGTAGGGCTTCTCGGTCTCCTCGCCGAGGACGCCCTGCCAGGACTGGGGCAGCATTTCCTTCACGCGCTCTACCTCCGGTGCGGTGGTGCTCCTGGATCTGTGCTCAACGCTGTGCCCGAAGGTACCGGCAGCCACTGACAGCGCGCCCGGGGAATCCCGACCGATACCCGGCACGGCCGCTCGGACAGCACCGTGTTGCCCTGGCCGTCTCCCCGTGCGTGCGGCTCCCGCCCTTGCACGGAAGCCCCGAACGCGCGGAGGCCGGACGCGGCCGGAGTCCGTCCCCCGGCCCAGGTCCGGCCCTCGGTGTCCGGAATCCGGAATCCGGTGCCTGTCGCGCTCTCGCGCGCCCTTCTACCGCGCTATTCGACGCCCGCGTTGAGGAACAGCCCGCCGTCCACGACGAGCGTCTGACCGGTGATCCAGCGCGCCTCGTCGGAGGTGAGGAACCGCGCGGCGCCGCCGATGTCCTCGGGGGCGCCGAGCCGGCCCATCGGATAGCGGGCGGCGGCCTCCTCCTCGCGCCCCTCGTACAGCGCGGCGGCGAACTTGGTCTTCACCACGGCGGGCGCGAGCGCGTTGACGCGCACCTTGGGGGCGAACTCGTGCGCGAGCTGGAGAGTGAGGTTGACCATCGCCGCCTTGCTCATGCCGTAGGCGCCGATGAACGGCGAGGCCGAGACGCCCGCGATGGAGGCGACGTTGACGATGGAGCCGCCGTTGTCCCGCTGCCAGGCCGCCCAGGTGCGCTGGGCGAAGCCGAGTGCCGAGATCACATTGGTCTCGAACACCTTGCGCGCGACGCCGAGGTCGAGGTCGGCCATCGGTCCGAACACCGGGTTGGTACCCGCGTTGTTGACCAAGTGATCGACTCGCCCGTACGCCTCCATCACGCGCTCGACGGCGGCGGCCTGGTGCTCCGGATCGTGCGCCTTGCCGGCGACGCCCATGGCCCGGTCGGAGCCCAGCCGTTCGACGGCTTCCTTGAGCGCCTCCTCATTACGTCCTGTGATGCACACCCGGTCACCGCGCGCCACCAGCGACTCGGCGATGGCGTACCCGATCCCCCGGCTGGCGCCGGTGATCAGGGCGACCTGTCCGGTGGCCGGCCTGTTGTGCGCCGTCTGCTCAGTCATGTCCGTCCGCTTCCCGTCGGCCGTCAGTTGAGGGGCCCGCCGGCGACGTACAGCACCTGACCGGAGACGAAGCCGGCCTTGTCGTCGGCGAAGAAGGCCACAGCGTTGGCGATGTCCTCCGGCTCGCCCACCCGCTGTACGGGGATCTGGCCGGCCGCCGCCGTCTTGAAGTCGTCGAAGCCCATGCCGACCCGCTCGGCGGTTGCCGCCGTCATGTCGGTGGCGATGAACCCCGGCGCCACGGCGTTCGCGGTGATGCCGAACTTGCCCAGCTCCTTGGCGAGCGTCTTGGTGAAGCCCTGCATGCCGGCCTTGGCCGCCGCGTAGTTGACCTGGCCGCGGTTGCCGAGCGCCGAGGAGGAGGAGAGGTTGACGATCCGGCCGAAGCCGGTGTCGACCATGTGCTTCTGGCAGGCCCGGGACATCAGGAAGGCGCCGCGCAGGTGCACGTTCATGACCGTGTCCCAGTCGGAGTCGCTCATTTTGAACAGCAGATTGTCGCGCAGCACTCCGGCATTGTTCACCAGGACGACAGGAGCGCCGAGTTCCGCGGCAACCCGGGTGACAGCGGCCTCGACCTGCGCCGCGTCGGAGACGTCGCAGCCGACGGCGAGCGCCTTGCCGCCCTGCCCCGTGATCGTGTCAACGGTCCGGGCACATGCGGCCTCATCGAGGTCGAGGACCGCGACGGCGTGTCCCTCCGCCGCCAGGCGTACGGCTGTGGCCGCACCGATCCCCCTGGCTGCCCCCGTGACGATCGCGACTCGCTGCTCGGTGCTGGACATGCTGGTGTCTCCTCGGCCTGAAGATGGGTGAGCAACCGCTTAGTACCTATGGCAGTCGTGACGCTATGAGGCGGGCAACGCCCTGTCAACGGTGTCCGGTGCCGGTGGCCGCACGCCGGAGCCGGCCCCGGACCGTCCCCGGCCCGGGCCCGCCTCCCGACGACCGGGCCCCGCTCCCCGGTCAGCGAACCAGCAGGTCGAGCAGGCGTTCGCTCTCCGCCTCGGGGTCAGCGGTGAGGCCCGTGTGCACGGGTCCCGGCTGAACGATCGTGCTGCGCGGCGCGACCAGCCACCTGAAGCGGCTGCCCGGTTCCTCACCCGCCGCCTGGCCGGCGTGCGCACCCCCCGTGCACAGGCCCTCGACCGCCTGGAGCGCCGCGCGCACGCCCCGCACATCGGCGCACGGATCCAGGGCGAAGAGCCGGTCCCGGTCGAGGTGGGTACGCGCGGCGAGGTAGGTGCGCGCGCGGCAGTAGACGAGGACTCCCGCGTTGATCAGCTCCCCGCGCTCGATGTGCGGCACGACGCGCAACAACGCGTACTCGAACACGTCGAGGTCGCCGCGCGATCCCGGAACCACTCGGCTTCGCATCACTTGGCATCGCCGCCCTTCCCGGTGAGCCAGCCCGGTGCTTGCGAGGGCCGGTCCTTGCTCGGCTCGCCGAGCGTGATCCGCTCATGGATCGTACGGGCGCGCGGCGCCAGCGCCCGGCTGTACGCGGCGCGTACCTCGTCCGGGTCGGTGAAGCCCGGCTCGTCCGTCAGCCATTCGTCGGGAATATCCGCCGCACACCGGTCGAGGAGTTCCTCGGTGACCTCGGGGGCGAGGTCGGCGGCGGCGCTCGCGACATCCGGGGCGAAGGGCGCCAGGGCGTGGTCGGAGGCGTCGTAGGGGCGGTCGGCCGCCTTCTGCGCACCGGCCCAGTTGTGATGGAAGATGAGCGTCGCGCCATGGTCGATCAACCACAGGTCGCCGTGCCACACCACCATGTTGGGGTTGCGCCAGGAGCGGTCGACGTTGTTGACAAGCGCGTCGAACCACACCACGCGCCCTGCCTCTTGCGGGCTCACCTCGTAGGCGAGCGGATCGAACCCGAGCGAGCCGGGCAGGAAGTCCATGCCCAGGTTGAGGCCGCCACTGGCCTTGAGCAGTCCCTGCACCTCCTCGTCCGGTTCGGACAACCCGATGACAGGATCGAGCCACATCCGTACCAATTCGGGCGCTCGAAGCCCGAGATGTCGTGCGAGCTGCCCGCACAGGACCTCGGCGATCAGAGACTTGCGCCCCTGGCCGGCTCCGGTGAACTTCATGACGTAAGTACCCAGGTCGTCGGCCTCGACGAGCCCGGGAAGCGAGCCACCCTCCCGCAAGGGTGTGACATAGCGGGTGGCTGTGACTTCTGGAAGCATTCCGCCAGGCTATACGGCGACGTGACCTTAAGATCCACGGCAGGATTTTCGGGCCCGGATTTTCGGGCCCGGTCTCGACGATCAGTCCGGATCGCCCCTGGGGAGTTTCTGGGGAGTTTCGACTCTCGGCCACCGGTCCCTTCTCCCCACCGTCGAGGAGCGCGCAGGTGGCAAGGCGACCCCTATTACCGGTCTCCGGCACGAAGTGCGCCTAGTGATCCAGCGTGATCGTCGGCGACGAGTGCCCCAGCCACCGAGCAGGGGCACCGGATACCCCGGCATCCAGCATGGTCGAGTCACAGGTGTGCCCGAGCACGTGGAAGCCGTCCTGGGGAGCCGACCCGGGCTTCGTGGCCCTCGCCCGCCCGCGCCGGGCGGGGTGGCCCGGGGCCTGTGCCTCGCCCCTGCTTCCGGCACGGTCGAGGCACGGGTGTGCCAGGGGGCACCGCTGCCCGCCGCGCGTGCAGGGGGATACGCCGGAGCGGGAATCGTCGGTATCCGCGGTCCCGTCCACGGGGGAATGGCGCTCTTGGGGGGGGGCGAACACACGCACCACAACGTGGGATGTGCTCAACCGGCGTGCTGCTTCGGCCTTCGGGGCCGCGTGCGCTTGAACACCCGGTGGAAGCACGTGGGCGCTGAGAACCCGAGGCTTTCAGGGGTGGGAACCGCGCACGGGCGCGGCATACTGGCGGGCAAGGCGGACCGTACAAACCGGCGGGGCCGGAGGCGGAATCAGGCCCCCGGAGAAAGGTCTCAGGTGCGCCGACGCCGTGACTGCTTGCGCTTCTCCTGACGCTTCATCTCCTCCTTGTTCAGTCGCTCCAGCTCCTCGTGCCGCGCGATGGCCTCCGGCGACAGCTCCGGCAGGGCCTCCTCGTCGCCTTCCTCAGGCAGCTCTCCCCGCTCGCGCAGCTGCTGATCGTGGACGTGCACGGGAGGATAGGGATCGGGGTCCGAGGGGCGGGGACCTTCTGGGCCGTCCGGGCCGATCCGTACGAACCGCTCCACCCGCACGATCCGCAGGTGCTGGCCGGTGAACTGGAAGTCCGAGGGGCGCTCCTCGTCCAGCCGGTCCGCAGCCTCCCGGTGGACGAGGCGCTCGGCCTCCTCCAGACCCTCCAGCACCGGGTACAGGACACGAAGGGCGTACGCGAGATGGTCGCGGGCGGCCTGCGGGCTGGTCGAGGGGCTCGCCCGGGGCCGCCAGTGACCGGCCTCCTCCTCGGCGACGCTGTACACGGTGGGCAGCAGCACCGCGCCAGGGTGGCTGTGCCGGGCGGATGCCGCGTCGCGCTGCGCGCCCACACTCGCATCGACCACGTGAGAGAGGCCCAGCAGCTCGGCTTTGAGGAGGCCGGCGGCCACCCCGGTCGGCAGGATGGGGTCGATGACGAATCCATCGGTCGGATCGGGCAACGTGCTCGCCTCGCCGGGCTCGGCCGGGTCAGGGTCCGAAGTACGAGGCGGTTCGGGCCCGTCGGGGCCGAACCGGATGATCTGCTCGGCGCGCACCACGCGATAGCGGATACCGCGCACGGTCATCTCGTCCACGGCTTCCCAATCCGGCCGTTCGCCCGCGCGCTGCAACTCCTCTCGGGCGGCCTCGTCACCCGCTTCCTCGGCCTGGGCGGCGAGGCGGCGCAGATGTGAGCCGAGCGATTCGCGGGCCTGCTGCGGGTAGTCGTTGGAGAAGTAGCTGTGCAGACTCCAGCCGCCCGCTTCTCGCTCCTCGGCCACCCCGAACACCAGACCGGCGCCGCGGATCTGGGGGTATCGCTCCGATGCCGCCCGCGCCTCTTCCTCGGCCAGCACGGCGAGGGGTTCGTCGGACGGAGCCACACGGATCATGCGGTAGCCGGGAACGTTCTCGTGAAATGAATGCACGCTCTCAGTGTGCGACCAACCACTCTGCGCGCGCAGGGGGTTGCGGCAGAGAGACCGGGTCGTGTGGTGGAGGACCTCATCCGTGAGATGGAGACCGGCACCATGGGGACCGGCACCGGGGAACGCGTGCCGCCCAGCGAACGGGACCTCCCGCGGGGCGGCCGGCGGGTCGATGCCCCGTTATGTTTTTCGCGGTTCCGCAATGGGGCCGCTGGCCTCCGGGCCCGGCATGACTTTTGCCCCCTGTCGAAGTCGATGACCTGGGGGGTGGTGTCACCGGGCCCGTGGGGTGCCGTGGGAG